>DASZQE010000094.1:0-10537 GCA_035550175.1 Phycisphaerales bacterium
TTGCCGTTCCCGCCATCATTCACGCCATTGTCACCCTCGCAAATCATCTGAAGTTGCAGGTTGTCGCGGAAGGTATTGAATCGTCCGATCAGATGGCCGGCGTCATCGCGCTTGAATGCGATTACGCGCAGGGCTACCTCATCAGTAAGCCCATGACCGTTGATGAACTCCTGCCCTGGATGAGGAACCGCGAACGCAGACCCATCGCTGCCTGATGATCATCGACAGGCTCTCTGCGCCTGATCCGTCACATTGCCTTTGAATAGCGCTCTGCCACCGCTGACCAGTTGACCACGTCCCACCACGCTGTGATGTAATCAGGCCGGCGATTCTGATACTTCAGGTAATACGCATGCTCCCAGACATCAAGGCCGAGAATCGGTGCGCACGACACGTCCACCAGCCCTTTCATCAGCGGGTTGTCCTGATTCGGCGTTGAGGTGATGACAAGAGTCTTCTTTTCGTCCACACCCAGCCATGCCCACCCCGACCCGAATCGCTTGGTTGCTGCTTCCGCGAACTTGGTCTTGAAGTCAGCGAACGACCCGAAGGATTTCTTGATCGCATCCGCCAGCGGCCCCGAAGGTTCGCCGCCCCCGCCTTTGCCCTTGGGTGCCAGAATCGTCCAGAACATCGAATGGTTGTAGTGCCCGCCCCCGTTGTTCCGAACTGCACCCCTGATGTCTTGGGGAACCTTGTCCAGTGAAGCGCAGATCTGCTCGATCGACATTGATTCGAGATCCGATTTCCCCGCGATCGCGTTGTTGAGATTCGTCACGTAGGCATTGTGATGCTTGCCGTGGTGAATCTGCATCGTCTGGGAATCGATCGAAGGCTCAAGCGCATCTGGCGCGTAGGGCAGCGACGGAAGTGTGAATGCCATTGTGCTTCTCCGGTGTTCTTGCAGTTGTGTCATGCGCCACTATAGGCGAAGGACTGTGGAAGGAAAAATGATCCGCCTCTCGAGTTGTTGCGTGCGTCAGGGTGTTGGTAGCATTGATGACGGAACATTCATGCGTTCAGGCTGGACGGATCAAGCATGTGCAGAGGCGGGGTGATGCAAAGGAGTGCGAACATGTCGGACACCAAACAGCGCGTCGTCGTGGACGGAATCGATTTTTCGCGAATGGTGTATTTTCCAAAAATGCTGACGGCCGTCGGCTCGGCCCTGCATCCGCCCAGGCTTGTGCTCGCTCTCTTCATGATCTTTGTTTTCATGGGGGTCGGGAGATTGTGGGATGGAGTCACTTCCCCCACCGTCTCTCCTGTCGGCCTTGTCGGCGGCAAGGTCACTCAGGCTGAATTGGACAGCTATGACTTTACCGTGCGAGAGGCCCTCCAGCGGTATGCCGCACCCGATCATCTTCCCGAAGGCGAAGCACGATCATGGCACGAGTTGTCCTCCGGCGACGTGATCAGGCGCATGACCGCCGGGTATCGGGATTTGCGAACGAAAGCCGCCGACACACCGGGCCAGGATTCTCGCGATCAGATGTTCATCGCATCAGTGAAACGTGTTGAAGCGGCCCGGCCGCTCGGCGTGTTTGAAGCCGCGTGGGACCATCTCGCAAGAGCCCAGGGACGCATCGTGCAAGGTGTCGCCTCTCTGAGTTGGGACACCATGCTGCAGGGATTGGATGAACTCTTCGTGCAGACTCCCGTTCGCCTGTGGAACGTGGACAAAACGTTCACGATCGTCTTCGGGTTGTTTGTGCTGGTCGTGTTCGCGCTCGGCGGAGGGGCGATCTCACGATTGACCGCAACTCATTTTGCAAACGGTGAACGTCTGCACATGCGGCAGGCCGTTGATTTCGCTGTGGTCTCCTGGCAGAAACTCGTCTTGGCGCAAGTGCTCCCGCTCATTCTCGCGCTTGTCCTCGGACTCTTTCTTGCGGTCTGCGGCCTCTTGCTCTGGGTGCCCGCTGTGGATGTCCTCGCAGGGTTGATCTACGGACTTGCGATTCTCGTCGGCTTCTGCGTCGCAGTCGTCGTGATCGGCTACATCGCGGGTTTCTCTCTGCTCACGCCTGCTGTCGCCTGCGAAAACTGCGATGCAGCCGAGGCCATGCAGCGCGCGTACGCCTACGTGATTCTCCGCCCGCTGCATTTCGCAGGCTATGCACTTCTCGGCGTCATCGGCTGGGCATTGGGCATGCTCATCGTCACCCTCGTCGCCTCCATGACCATCCACTACACCGGCGGCTTGACCGGCATGTGGCAGGACAACCCCGCAATGCAGGTCACGCACGACGTGGACGTGCTGAACTTGACCGGCTTGCCCGCCCACGAACTCACGTACATCGACTCCTGGCATTCACGTTGGACCGCAACCCTTATCTCATTTTGGCAGACAATCGTCGCCGCGCTCGCCTGTGCCTACGGACTTTCGTACTACTTCAGCGCGTCCACCGTCATGTATCTCCTGCTTCGTCGCGCATGCGACGGCCAGGCAATCGATGATGTCTGGGCCGGTGAGCACCCTCCATCCGAAGGTTGACCGAAATACTGACTGAGTGAAAAAAAGCCCCGGCATCGTCATGCGGAGCTTTGATGAGTCTTCAAATTGCCTTCAAGGCTCAGCGCGTCTTGATTTCGAAAATCGTCTGCGTCCGAAGCACAAGCGAGCAATCGCTTCGGCAGTGATACGCCTGCACGTGGACCTGATCTGCATATCGCTGAATCTCGAGCATCGAAAGATTCGGCCGATTGTTCTCGTCAACCCACTCCACATACAGCGCATCGGCGTTCTTCGCGTGCTCAAGCAGTTCGTGATACGTCCCCAGGTACAGATGATCCGACAGCGTCTCCGTCTGGATCGATGTCATGTAATTGATGCGTTCCGTCCCGCCTCCATCATGATCCTTCTCGCCTGCACACGGAATCGTGGTCACGCGGCCCTTTTCCGGCAGCTTCTCAGACGCGTCTGAAACGACTTCCACAGTGATTGAATCGCGGTACTCGAACCGCAAGGCGTGCCCGCCCTTCCAGATCCACGCTTCAAATTCATATCCGCCGTGCGTGATTCGCTTTCGGCCCGCCACCGGGAAAAACTCCGGATGCAGCGCCTGACGATACAGCACAAGATTGTACGACTGAAGGCTCGATGTCCGTGAGGCAACGTTCATGATCCACCCTTTTGGATACCAAACGCAGAGTCCGTGCGTTTGAAAACTTTGGACGCAGCATTGTTACGGTTTGAGCCCGCAAGACAATCCCTTTTTTCCCAAGTTTTGAGGACTTTCTTCCCCGATTCATCCGATCCGATAACACAGCGTGAAAATCGCAACTATCTCTCACTTTTGATCTTTTCATTCGCTCTGTTTCATCAAGATGACGCGCAAATTTCTGTCAGCACGGATGTTCCGAAAAAGCGCCGGAAACGAAATGTCTCGGCCGCCGCTCTCGTTCATCTGCCAACATGGCAGCACCGCTACCTCTGTACTATTGGATTGCCTCAAATTTTCCCGCCCCGAAGAGCGTGCCGGTCTGTGCAAGGCCCTCGTCACGGTCGGCACTGCGGATGGGATTTGTGCGGTGATCGAGCACATGCACCACCTTGGTGCGGTAGGCCTTGATTTGGTGAACGCTGATCACGAGCACGCTGCGCATGCGGTCACCCGGATTCTTGATACAAAAAACAATCGATCCCTTCGAAACCTCGTCGAATGGATCGGCCATCACCATGCTGCTGGATTCGCGTCCGCCTTGCCCCCATTGATGCTCAGTGAAGACCGGCAGTTGAGTTCCCTGTCCGCAGAAGTTCTCCTCACTCTGGCCGAAGCGGCCGAGCGACGAACCTTGCGCAGACGATCGGCACGCGACCTTGAAAAACTCGATGACGCCATTGTCCTCGCGCTGGAAGGCTTCCGCGAACATCGCCGGCGCGAGGTGTTGATCGCCGCAGCAGTTCGGCTGCCGGACGCGAGCGAGAAACTGCGAGCCCGCTTGAGCGATCCCAACGACTACCTCGCCATGGCCGTGCGAAGCGTCCCTGATGATTGGAGCCTGCCCGTTGTCCGTAGGCATCTGCTCGCGTGGCTCACCGATGATGTGCTCGGACGGCGTGCTGGCGCAGCGCTGCAACGCATGAACACGCAGGAAGCCTGGGCCGATGTGTTGATGCGCGCTCACTTGCTTCTTGATCCGGGCCGCAGAAAGGCCTTGCGCTCGATGAAGATGCCTGCTCGCGCCCTGCCCACCTTGGACATGGTTGACAACATGCCTCCGTCAGCACAGGCGATGTATCCAAGATTGATCATGGCCGCTGGATTGCCGTCACAATCGCGCGTGGAAAAGCTCGCCCAGTGTTCCTGCCTGCGAAACCCCTTGGCACGATTGAATGCGTTGCGAGCCCTGATGGGGCATCGGTCTGAACCGGCTGTTGAAGCACTGCGCGTATTTGCCGCAGACCCTGTGAAAACCATCGCTCGCCTCGCCAAGAGCTGTCTGCCGTCGGAACTCGAATCTGCACCTGCAGTGATGCTCGAAGTGAAAAATCCCGTTGGTGCGGACACGATCCAGGCTGCGAACACAGCCGTCATGATTGGTCGCGTGATGACCGGAGCCTCAACATGAGCCAAATCTGGCATTGGATGCAGTTGCAGGGCTTTGTCGGATGGTCGCTCATCGCCGGCGGCGCGGTGCTGCTGCTCTTCATGTCGCTCAAACGCATGCACTGTGTTGACCACGTTCGACACCTCGTCCTCTGGCATCGAGCAGCACGCATCGCTGGACTCAACAGACGCGACCGCGTCATGCTGATGGATTTGGCGCGTCAGACCGGCATGCGGAATCCTGCTTCGCTCGTGCTTGGAAAGGGCTGTTTCCAACAGGCCGTGGAAATATATCTGGCTCAAAACGGCGGCGGACGCGCTCCGCAATTGGCAGCCCTGGAAAGATCGCTGTTCCTGCCCGAAGGCTCCCCGCTCGTGGTTCTCGAAAGTTCTCAGAACGAATCGCCCCCGCCTCGTCAACAGAGGCGCAACAGCAACCCCGCCGCCCCCGTGCGTAAACTTTCAACTGCGCGCGTGTAATCGGAGCGCACGGCAGGATTGAACGTATGGCACACAGCGAACAGCGGGTTGAATTGCTGCACACCGCGCACATGCTCGAAACCGATGCACTCTTTGGCGTGGATTTCGTTCCCAGGTACGGCCGCGCCGCCGCAACACCGAATTCCGAGCTTGAAGACCTTGCAGAAGAGTTGGACGGTGCAGATTTCCAGATCAACTCACGCCAAAGCACCCCCACCGCAGTGGTCGAAGCCAAGCCGGCGTCACCCAAACCATCCGATGCAGCCGCAAATCACCCACAATCAGCAGACGAAAAATCGCGATTGCTTGCGTCGATCCGCGCCGACCACGATGCCCATTGCCCGCACTGCACCAGCGTGACCGACTACACCCAGACTGTGTTCGGCGATGGAAATCCCGACGCCCGGCTCATGTTCATCGGCGAAGCGCCCGGCGAAGAGGAAGACCGCACCGGCATGCCCTTTGTCGGCAGGGCGGGACAGAAATTGAACGACATCATCTCCGCAATGGGGCTGAAGCGCGAGGACGTTTACATCGCCAACATCCTCAAAGCCAGGCCGCCCGGTAACCGCACGCCGCTTCAGCAGGAAGTTGAGCGTTGCGCCCCATTTCTGGTTAAGCAGATCCGTGCTATTCAGCCCGATGTGATCGTGACGCTTGGTGGACCGGCGACAAAATTTCTCCTGCAGACCGAACGAGGCATCACGTCCATTCGCGGCATCTGGGGGCAGTACGTCGATGATGACTTGGTGATTCCCGTCATGCCGACGTTTCACCCCGCCTACCTGTTGCGGGCATACACCGTTGAAAACCGCCAGAAGGTCTGGAGCGACATGCAGGCTGTATTGGAGAAATTGAAGGAACTGCGGAACGGCTGACACCGCCGCCGGCTGCCGACAATCTTCCTAACGAAAAATTTTTCCCGGAACATGCAACCCCGGCAAAATAGGGTGCGAAGAGAAGGGTAATCGCGGCCACGAGGCGCGCGGTGTTAATTCCGGGGCTTACGTTGCCCCCCCACAAGGAGCCCGTTTCTGCTGATGTCAGCAGCGGGCTCTTTTCCTGCGCACACCGATATTTCCTGTTCACGTCGGCTCAACCCCATCGCGCCGTGGTGAATTCAGAATCAGTGTCACCGGCCCATCGTTGTTGATCTGCACCGCCATCATGGCGCCGAATACGCCGGTTTTCACCGGTACCCCATGATCGGTCACGAGCTGCTTCGCCACTGCTTCATACAATCCCCTTCCGACATCGGGCCTCGCTGCCGAAATGAAACTCGGTCGATTGCCTGTGGAGCAGTCGCCCGCAAGCGTGAACTGGCTGATGAGCAGGATCTCTCCCGCCACATCCTTCACGGACCGGTTCATTTTCCCTTCAGCGTCACGAAATATCCGAAGATTCGCCAGCTTCCCCGCCATCCACTTCACGTCACGTGAATGGTCGCTCTGCTCAATCGCAAGCAGCACGCACAACCCTGCCGCAATCTCTGCGTGATGTGGCGGATCAGCCACAGTGACGCTCGCTGAAGTGACGCGCTGAACGACTGAAATCATGGATGCTCGTGCTCACACAATCCGTGCGGCTGAAACCACGCCGTTTCATCCTGATCAATCACAGCAGTGCCATCGCCGCGGACGAAACCAGTGCCGCTCCAGAGTCGTCATACGCCTGGCGGTAGTCAATCAATTCCACACGCTGCGGCTTGGCAAGGCTGAGGATCGCCGACATGTTGCCGATGCTGCACCACCGCGTCGGATTCTTGTTCCATTTCATGGCGGCAATGAACTCCTCCGCGTCTCCCGCGAGGAACTTGGCCATCATTTCGCGGTCATGACGCTCAACGTCGAATCTCCGCTGCTCATCCACCGGACGCGGTTCCCCGAACTGCGGCCCCACGTGGCTGAGATCGCTTGACGCAACGTAGAAGGTTGTGCCGCCGACTGAAGTCAGCGCATCTCCCAGGGCCGAAACAAACTGGTCGGCTGTGATGCGCTGGCCGTCATCTGCGATCATCGGCGCAAGCGGATCAGGCACAAGCGCCGCAACGACCGGCACATTGCCCCAGAAATGTTGCAGCCACGGAAGGTGCAGTTCAATCGAGTGTTCTGGAAGATGGTCCAGCATGTCGATGACCAGCGGTCGCCCGAGTTTTTCCGTCAATTTGGAAACAACCGCTTTGTCCGGCGGGCACAATCCCAATGGTGAATTGAACCCAAGTTCGCTCAGCACAACCCCGTCTCCCACTCCGAAATGATTCGTGCCGAGAATCACCACGCGATCCGGCTTCGCCACGTCTTTGAGCGGGAAATACGCTCCCGCATAATTCGGCCAGCCTCGCTGATAATCCAGATGCGGCGCAACAATCCCGATCGGTGCCTGCCCGAGTTCCGGATCTTCCGTCTGCTTCAGGTAATCCGCGATCGCTGCCCTGCATGTGTCCGCGTCTTTGCCCAGCATCTGCGATGCCCGAACCGGAAACGCTCCGCTCGCGGAAAGCGATGATTTGATCTGGGCTTCCAGCCCTTCAAACGTCGGTCCCCACAGCAAACCGACATTGTCCAATGCTTTCGCCAATTCGATGAATTGATCCACGTTGCCGTTCAGTTGCGCCGCGATCTGATCCAGCGGGCGGTCGCCGCGAAAATGCTGCAAGAGCCCCATCACCTGTGGAGGAACTACCATCGTCTGTTGGCTGAGCTGTGCGGGATCGCGCAACGCCACCAGCGGCTTGCCATCCTTCGATTTCATTGCAATGGGCTGAATTGGACGGAGATGCGGACGGCGAATGTGTTCTGGAATGCTCTCAAGGCTCTGGGACATCGTGCAGCTCCGACCGGTTGATTCAGAAAGAATGGACATGCAATCATAGCGACCGCTGAGCGGAGAAACGTTGGCGCGTCGCCATGAAGTTCCCGGCGTCGGCTCACAAATCCGTCAAATTCACGCTCGTGCGAGTGATTGCCTGCGAAGTTCTTGATTCATCAGGTGGTGCGCAAGATTTTCCACCCGCACCATTTCCGGAATCAGAAACAGGTCCACCAGCGCCCCGATGAAGAACAATCCCCCGGTGAAAAACCAAATCAGACCCGTCACCCACCGTCCAAGGTAGATGCGGTGAAGTCCCAGAACACCACATCCACCCAAGAGCCACAGAAGATATGAGATCGAATTGTTCTTCACAGCGATATTCTTGGGCAAGGAGCCTCAACATTTTCCCGATTTCTCTTGCTGGAAGGATTCGACGAAGCGAATTACGATGCGATTCTCGGCCTTCAGGCCTCGAATTGCGTACGGCAAAGCCGAAAAGTCCCCCAACAGGCTGCTTTGAGGCGTTCCGTTCAGATTTCATGCGGACAAGAAATAAGTTCTCCTCGCATGCGTTCTGGCAATACTGTGGCTTCTCGTCGCGTCCGGCTCATTGGAGGAATTGAGCCTTCTTGCAATATGTTCCATGACGCTTCTCATGTTTCAAAGCGGAATACCTATGTCCAAGATCACAACCAAGGCGTGCTCCATCGTCCTATTGACTTCCTTTGCGTTCATCGCTTCGTGCGCTCCCGGTGATGAGGGCGGCTCAACCGCCCAGACCGGCGCCAAGCCTTCCGGCGAGCAGAAACAGGTTGCCGCCGCGAACGCAGTGCCGACCGATCGCTCCGCCAGCGCTATTCCCGTCAATTCTGTCTCCCTGACGCCGACCGGCGAAGCCGCTGCCCAGGAAGCTCCGCCTGCTCCGGGAAATCCCGCCGCTACTCCGCCGCCGCAGCCCGAGCCTCCCGGCCCTGAGGCCTATTTCCTGACTGCGGAAACAACCACCGTCGATATGGGTGATATCCCCACCAATGAATTCGTCACCAAGACCTGCAAGCTCACCAACAACAGCGAGAAGCCCGCGACGATCGTTCGCGTTCAGGGTTCCTGCGGCTGCACAGCAACCAACATTCCTCCCAATACGATCATGCAGCCTCACGAGTCTCGCGACATGGAAATCAAGGTTCACGGCAATCCGAACCCGATTCCATTCACCGGCAAGACGGTGACTGTGATCGTTGAAGGTCAGCCCCCCATCACCATCAAGCTCACTGGCCAGATTGTCCAATTCGTCAAGACTGAGCCCGCGATTCTCAACCCCGATACTCACGCGGATGGCAAGCTGAAGCTCATCGCAGTTGACGGCTCGCCCTTCCGTATCACCAAGATGTCACCCGACATCGGTTTGAAGTTCGATGACATGAAGCCTGCGGTCGAGCAGGAGATCACCCTCAACTGGGATAAGTACAAGGCCCTGCCCGCTTTCCAACCCACCTACGTGTATCTCGATCACCCCAAGTGCCAGCAGGTTCTCGTGCAGATTTCCTTCCCGCCTGGCTTCTGGCCCGCTCCGCCCAAGCCGGTTGGCAATCCGAACACCGGTCTCATTACTCCCAATCAGGAAGTCAGCAACAAGCTTCCTCCTCCGCGGGTTGAGGAGCCTCTCCAGGCGGTGATCACTCAGATCAAGATGGATGACCTCGATGGCTTGATGAAGCGCATCAAGGATGACGGTCTCTCAATAGAAGTCGCCGACCGCAACGGCACAACGCTCCTCGGTATCGCTGCACAGGAAGGCAAAGTGGACATCGTCAAGGCTCTCCTGAACGCAGGGGCCGATGTCAACGCTGTTGACCGCAACGGCCGCACGCCTCTCATGGCTGCAGCCTCCGCCAAGAATCCGCAGGTCATCTACGCCCTCCTTGATGGTGGTGCAAATGTCGGCCTCCGTGATCAAATAGGCTCCACAGCTCTCTCGTGGACCGCTTTCCGCGGTTCGCCCGATTGCGTCCAGGCACTGCTTGATGCCGGTGCCGATGCAAACATCGTCACCACCACCACCGGCTGGACCCCGCTCATCTGGGCCGCTGGCTTCGGCGATGCCGCCACCATTCCGATTCTCGTGAAGGCCGGAGCGAAACTCGAAATCGGCGACAACCTTGATGGCAGCACCGCGCTCATTCACGCTGCTCGCACCGGTAAGATCGAATGCCTCCAGGCAATGATCAAGACCGGCGCCAAGCTCGAAGCAGTTGATAACCTCGGCAAGACCGCTTTCCTCTCCTGTGCCGCCACCTCCGGCGGAACGGTTGAAAAGCTCAAGATTCTCGCCGAAGCCGGTGCCAACGTGCATGCACGTGACAGCCGCAAGCAGAACGCGCTCGAACTCGCTCGCAAGCGGACCGATCCGCGCTCTGAAGCGATCATCGCCTACCTCGAGCCGTTGCTCGGTGCCGAAACCTCTGCTGAGCCTTCCTCCGCAGCGACCGGCAGCAGTCCCGCTGCAACCGTTCAGAAGCCGACCGGCACCTTCACGCCGACTTCGCAGCCCAGCAGCAACTGATTGAAAGTGAATTCAATTCTCAAAACCGTTCACCATGTTGGTGGACGGTTTTTTTCGCGCGCAGCAAATCGCTCGGTGATTCACGCTCACCCCGAAACCAGCTCGTGAGCCCAGTGGTATCATTTTCGTT
>DASZQE010000095.1:0-3656 GCA_035550175.1 Phycisphaerales bacterium
AGAGCCCTGGTAGGGAAGCGGCACAGTGACGAGCGAAGGGTTGGCGTTCGCGGCCAGGGGGATGTCGATGAGCGTGAAATCGCGCAGGTGAAGCTGGTTGAGAATGTTGGTGCGCTGTGCTTCGGAGAGCGTGACGGCCTGAGGTTCAGCGGCGACGGCTGCGGCTTTGGTCGGCGGGGCCGCGAACGCAGGCAGGCCGATGGCAAGGGTGAAAGCCAGTGAAAGCGAAACGCAGAGACGCATGTGCGGCCTTTCTGAATGCAGGGATCACGATCCACCCAGTACCCTCAACAGGCGTTCAAAATAGGGAATGTGCCCGACTCTCCACCATGCAGCGTAGCACCGGTTGCGAGGCGGGCGGAGGAAAAAACGCGGATGGGAGAAGATTCGGGGAATCCGGGTGGAAAGTTGCTGAGAAGAGGGAGAAAGATGAGTGTTTACGGACGGTGGGACGATGTGACAGATATGATTCTTTGAATGAGGTCTGAGTCACAAGCCGGAACGAATGTTGCGGGCATTGTGGGGATGGTGATGGTATTGATCGCCACTGTGCTCAGTCCGACCGGGTTTCTCGGGGTCACGCTTCCGTTCTTGATGGTTCTGGGATTCGGCGGTCTGATTGTGTGCGGCGTGAGCCTTGCCTGGCTGCCGCGGTGGCCGGGGGTGGTGGGCCTGATTGTTGGACTCGTTTGTGTCGCAGGGTGGATCGCATTCTTCGGCTGGGCATTTCTCCACGTGCGGAACTCAGCCATCGCACTTGGTCTCAGCATTGGTGAGCACGGTCAGATGTGCATGTCTGCCATCGCGTTGACTGAAGCTGCGGAGTCGCAAAGAACTTCAACAGGCGGTGCTGCTCCGAGTGTCGTGCTGACAAAAGTCGATGCGGAATATGAAAAAGATCCGTGGGGACATCCATATCGCTACATGGTCACAAACACGCCGCGCGGATTCACGTTTTTGAGCGATGGACCGGATGGTGTTTCAAACACAAGTGATGACATCGACATCCTCACGATTCAACGCGACGGTATGTTCTCTCTGCCGCCGATGTCGGGTGCGGCGGCAACTCAGCCGTCGGCGGTTAAAGGTGCGGCAACGGATGTGCGGGATCGTGAATTTCAACAAAGCGATTAGATGCAGTCAGACTTTGAAAAGGTTCGCCTTACGGTAGTCGTGGGCGAGGATTTTTGTTGCGGGGGCGCCGAGCCAGTCCTGAAGGACGGAGGCGTAGACGGAGCGGAAGTCGACGGAGAACTTGAGGTCGCCTTCATCGAGATCGGTGAGGGAGGGATGGTTGCCGAGGATGCCGGGGCGGAGGTTGTCGCCCATGAGGTACATGGGGGCGGCGGTTCCGTGGTCGGTTCCGTTGGAAGCGTTCTGTGCGACGCGGCGGCCGAACTCACTGAACGTCATGGTGAGGACGCGGCCGGAGTTCTGCTGGGCCTTGAGGTCTTTGTGGAATGCGAGGAGGGCATCGCCAAGCTGACGAAGAAGATTTGCCTGCAGGCCGACTTGTGCGGCGTGCGTATCGAAGCCGGAGATGGAGACGTAGTAGACGCGGGTGGGGAGGTTGTCGCGGATCATGGCGGCGACGGTCTGCAACTGACGGGCGAGATCGGAACCGGGATAGTTGACGAGCGGAGTCTTGTTCACAGCAGCGCGGATGCGATCGGAAGAAAGCTGGGCATCGAGCGCGGTGCGCATGAGGAAGGCCTGCTGTGAGTGCGAATCGACCTTGCCGAGTTCGCCGGTGCGATTGATAGAGTCATAAATGGATTTGGCAGAGCCGGAGTCATCGAGGCCGTCGCCGGTCCAGCGGAAGAGGTCAGCGGATTCGAAGGTGACGGGCTTGTTGAGATCACCGTTGAGTGTGAGCGGCGCGGAACGACCGATGGCGATGGAGGCGAGAGGATCGGGTGAGCCCTTGCAGGTACAGTCGAAATATCGGCCGAGCCAGCCGTTGCCATGCGCGGAGGTGTCAGCGGTGTGCCAGATATCGGTGGAGGTGAAGTGCGAGCGGTTTGGATTCGGATAGCCGACGCCCTGCACGACAGCGGCGACGCCTTCGTCGATAAGTTCCTTGAGGCCGGTGAGACTTGGGTGCAGGCCGACGCCTGCGGAGTGATCGAGTTTCAGCGCGGATTGCTGACCGTTGTTGGCGGTACGTCCCGGCGCCGGAATCGCAATGTTGGGGCGGGCTTTGTAGTAGTGATCATCGCCATACGGAATGATGGTGTTGAGGCCGTCGTTTCCTCCGGCAAGCTGGACGACGACGAGGATTCGGTCATCAGGCACGCCGGGGAAAGATGCGAGCAGACCGGAAAGCGGATGCACGAGGCCGTATGCGGAGCGCTGGAGAAAGAGCGGTGCCGTGGCTGCAAGGGAGACGAACGTGAGGCCGCGTTGGAGGAAGGCTCGACGGGAAAATGGATTTTCAAGCGGGGAGTTCATGGCGTGAGCCTTGTAGCAAGAGAAATCAGCAAAGTTGGAATTCAGGCATGGCGGCGATGAGCGCGAGCAACGCGACGAGCGTGTCATTATCGATCTGGAATTTCTGCGACTCGACGTATTGCATGAGTTCGGCAATGCGATCGTGATGCGGCTCGGCGCCGAGCGCGAATCGAAGCAGATAGGTGACGACGTTAGTGGCGTAATCCTGCTGGGATTGCGAAGCCGCAGTGGATTGCAGATGCGCGATGAGGTGTGATGCGTCGTAAGCCTTGCCGTCGGACTGCCATTCATACTGATCCGGACGCCGGCCGGTCAGGAGGAAGACCGCGAGATTCTGGCGGACAAAGAGAGTGGAGGTGTTGATCCAGGCGCGGCCGCCATCCCAGCCTTTGACAGACGGCGGGAAGAAAATGTTCTGGCCCATGTAATCGCAGGCGGAGACGAGGGCATCAAGGCTGCGAACCGGCGTGAGCAGTGAGCGGATGGTCTGCACGACGATCTGCACGGGCGATTTGATGAGCGAAGAGGTGTTGTCTTCATTGTAAAAGTGCTCAGAGGTGAACAGCTTCTTGAGCATGGGCCGCAGAGCGTAGTTGGATTCACGAAGCTCGTGCGCGAGGGCGAGGATGAAATCCTGTGCGACTTTGGGCGGCGTGCCAGGGAGGTCATTCACGAAGAAGCGGTAAAGTTTGAGGCAGAGATATTCAGAGCAGATCGTTTTGGAAAGAATGAGACGGCAGAAATCGGTTCCGTCAAAATTGCCGGATTGGCCGAAGATGGTTTTGTCATCAGGATCGTGATTGTTCTTGTTGAAGACGAAATCGTTGTCATCAAACGTGAACCCGGTGAGCGCGCGAGCGCCATTCTTGATGTCGGATTCGGTGTAGCCGTGGCCCTCGCCGAGCGTGAAAAGTTCCATGAGTTCGCGGGCAAGGTTCTCATTGGGCTTGGCACGGTTGTTCTGATTGTTGTTGAGGTAGGCGAGCATCGCGGGATCGCGGATGATGCCGTAGACGAGATTGGCGAAGGAACCTGCGGCGTTGGCGCGGAAAAACTGGTTCTGAAGGAAGAGGTTGTAGGAATCCTCAACGGAGCGATAGCTTGTGGCGAAGTGGCCGTGCCAGAAGAGCGTGAGTTTTTCCTCAAGCGGGCGCGGCGTTTCAATCATGCGCTCCAGCCACCAGAGCTGCAGGCGGCGCATCTGC
>DASZQE010000096.1:0-8523 GCA_035550175.1 Phycisphaerales bacterium
CTCGGACCGCCCTTGCCGACGGACGCACCGAACACCACGCCCGGGTTTTTTGAGCCTGATCCGACCGCAGCGGTCCCCGCTGACGCAACCACGGTCGCCACTCCTGCTGCGGCCGCTGCGCCGACATCGGCCATTGTTTCAACCGCTGGAATCGGCGGCGGCGTCTCAGCTGCTCCCGAGCGCATGGAGGGCAACTCGGCAGGCTTCACAGCATATGCATCTGCAGAACGTGCGACGTAATCCAGATCAGCGAGCATCTCATCCGCTGACGAATAGCGCTGGTTGTACTCCGTCATTGCGCGGCGAACGATCCAGCGCAGCGCCTCGGGGCTATGCAACACGAAGCGGCTCAACCCGCCATGCGGAGGGAATGTGTTTTCGAGCAGGAAGTACAGCACGGCTCCTGCGGCGTAGATATCAAACTTTGCGCCGTTGACCTGATGGACCTTCACGCCCTTGAGCGCCATGCGCACCATTTCGGGGTCGCGGAAGTATTCCGTGCCGTGTGTAGTCAGCGTCATCGGCGAACGCAGGCTGGTCATCAATCCAAGATCAACCAGATGCGCGTGGCCGTCATGAATGATGATGTTTTCCGGCTTCACGTCCTTGTGCCAGAGACCGCCACGGTGATACGCGGCCAGTGTGGACACAAGATCTCGTTCAAATGAGAGCGCTTCGACAAGGTACTTGCCTGACAGACCGCTGCCGCCGGCTTCGCCGTGCAGTTGCCGGGCGACGATGCCGAGATGATCGCCGGCGTGGTAGGGCATCACGTAGAAGAACCGATGTTCGTCCATTCCGTGATCCAGCACGTGGCCCAGCTGTTTCGCGCATTCAAGGGCGCGACTTTCTCGCACGATTTGCGGAAGACCTGATCCCTCGGCCAGCGCGAAGCACTTGATGACCACGCGATCAGGCATGTTCGGGGATTTGCGACGTTTCTCGGCACTGGGCTTGGCGATGTACAGCTTGGCGCCGCTGCCCCCTGCGCGAAGCGATCCGACGATTTCATATCCCGGGAACTGACCAACACGCGCGCTGGGCTTATCCGAACCGGGCGCAGCAGCCATCGCTTCCGGCACACGCTGCTCCAAACCTTCAAGAATCGGATGCATCAGCAGGAACTTGAGCGGATGCCGGAGCACCACACGGTACAGGCATGCTCCGCCGACCTTGCACTCGCGTTTCACGGCTTCCGCAAAATGGCCTGCTGCGGACCACCGACCGAAGACCACATTGATCGGCACCAGCGGGGCGTAGACCAAAAATGCCAACACCGTCCCTACGAATCGCAGCGTGTCGCGGATCATGCCCACGATAAATTCAAACACATGCGTGAAGAGCCAGCCGACGCCCTTGAACACCGCGCCGATCAGCGAGCCGATTCCTCGGAACACGGGCACTGCGACGAAGATCAGGAGCAGAATGCACAAAGCGATCGCGCCGATTCCGATCACAAGTATCTCAAGTGGGTGCATCGCTCCGTTCATGTTCATCACTCCTGCACGCGGCTGAAGCCCTTGCTCGCCGCGCCATCCACATCATCAATATCTTGAAGAGGCCGCTGCCTCGTCTTCCATCACCAGCCGTGATTGCTGGTGGTAGATTTCTGCGATTGCCTCATCAAAGATTTCATCATTTCCGGCAAGGCCCGCAGAATTGAGTTCGCCGGACTCCTCGGCTGTGAAGCTGTAGGTGGTGACGACCTCACCAAGACGATGCCGGAGCGTCTCGCGCACCTTCTGCAGATACCGGCTGACCGTGGGCTCGCTGATACCCAACTGCTCCGCTGCGCGCTTGCCGTTCACGCTTTCCATCACGCGCATGCGGTACACCTGAAATTGCACGAAGTCCGTTTCCTTCTCGACTTTTCGAATCGCCGCGTAGACCTTCGCATTAAAGACGTTCCGTTCATACACGGCATCCGCTTCGGCGCTTGCTTCGCGCGACATGAATCGCTCATCGAATTCTGCGGGGCGTTTGCCTGAACCACGTTTCAGCGCATTGCGGCGATCCATTTCATCGCCTAACGAGTGTTTCGCAATCGACAACAGCCAGGTGCTGAATCTTGCACCGCGTGCTGGGTCGTACCGATCGATCGAGTCGGAGAGCGCAGCGAGTGTTTCCTGAGTCAGGTCGCGGATGGTCTCTGCGCCAATACGCCCCTTGCCCCATTTTGCCAGTTGCGTCCGCAGCACAGGGCCGAACGTCTCCCATAGCTCGAACCATGCGGATTCGTCGCGGTCACGGAGCCGGCGGACAAAGGTGGTGGTCATTGCGTTCATCACGGCATCCTCTTCTTGGGGCTCAGCGGCATCAGCTTTCAAAAAACGCGCCAAATCGATGGCTTTGCTGGGGCAAGCCCGGAGGTTTCCATATTCCGCTGCCGGGTTCCACAGCGGAATCGTCCGCCGGGATTTCTGATCGCTGCCTGAAGGACAAGTGTACGTCGCCGATGCCCCATGCACTGAAAAAAGGCTTGTTTCGTGGGGAAAAACAGAGTTAACGACCGAGAACCGTCCACTTTGATCCGAAGCCGGCGGCGAGTTGGTGGTCGTCTTGCTTCCCTCGGGCAAATTTCTTCGGCTCAGTCTGAAAAATATGCGCTCAGCATCCCAACAACTCTTGCTGAACAAGGAATCGGCAACGACTTGCGGCCGTGTTGACCATGCAAGCGTCAAGCCGGATGGCTGCGAAGTTGGCAGCCCCTGCATTCGCGAAAGGATTTACACATGAGCTGCATTACACGTGGCATCATCAGGTGGGGTTTGATCGGAGGTCTGGGTCTTGCAGGCGTGACGATGCTTGTCGGGCCGGAGCGTGTCAGCGCGTGCCTGGCGCAGATTCGCATGAAGGCTCAGGGCGTTGTCGATCGTTGCGTCGATGACCCCATCGCGCTTCGCCGTCAGCTTGAAGAACTCTCGAACGAATATCCCGACCGCATCGCCAAGGTGCGAGGCGAGTTGGCTGAGGTCCAGCACCAGATTGACGAATTCAGCCGGGATTCGCAGATTTCACAGCGTGTGGTTGCAATGACAACCAATGACCTGGAGCAGTTGAAGACGCTCGTGGCGAAGGCCGAGACCACCGCACAATCTTCCACACGTCCGGTCGCCATTGAGTTCAGCGGATCCAAGTTTGATGTGGATGAGGCGTACACCGAAGCTCGTCGCATCAGCACGGTTCGCGGCACGTATACCGACCGCGCCGCGTCCGATGCCCAGCAGTTGAAGTTCCTCACTGAGCAGAAGGGTCGGCTCAACGAGATCCTGACCAAGCTCGATACCGAGTATCAGACGTTCCAAGCAAAGATGTGGCAGCTTGACCGTCAGATCGATGCGATCGATCGCAATGATCGCCTCATCGACCTCATGAAGGAACATCAGGCCACTCTTGCGAACTATGAAAAGTTCGGCAAGGTCGGCAATCTCAAACAGCTTGAATCCAAGCTTGCGGAGATGCGCGGCATTCAGGAAGCCCAGTTGCAAACGATGGAGAAATCCGGCCTGCACACGGACTACGAAGGCAAGGCTGAAACTCAGCTCAACATGGAATCTGTTTCGGACAACCCCTTCGATGATCTCGATCAACCCGTTGCTCCCGCTGCAGGCGATGAACAGCAGGCTCCCGCGCAGCCGACGTCCGCAAAGATCGCGCTGCTGGAACCGATCGTGATCCGGTAAGTGATTCACCGGTTTGTCGCACCGGCTCTGATTGAGAGCTGATTTCCCTGAATCGCGACAAATCTATTGAGTGGGCCGGTCTACTCCCGGACCGGAAAACCCAACCCAATGACGCGCCTGTGGCCAATCACCACGGGCGTGTTCTTTTTTTGTGTCAACCTGTATCAGGGTCATCAAATCAATGCGCATCCACGGATTTGATTCCCCAATGCCAACCTTGTTCTTTCTCGTCCCATTTCCATTCCACCCGCAGCTCACGTCCTCCCAATCCCTGCGTGCGAATGACTGCGGGGGTCGGATGCTTTTGTTCCTCGATCTGCTCGCGCTTGGGCCTGCCCGCCATATTCGGGCGTTCCACCACAAATTCCGGCCGGGCGTCTGAGCCCACCACTACCGGCAGTTCAAACATGCTGCCGTCCTTCGCGCTGTGGATGCGAACCTGCGCATGAACGTGTTCCGTGATTGAAAAGTCGCTCGCGACGAGTTTCGACCGCAAATCTTCAAGCGACGCCGCAAGAGTTCCTGACTGGGCCAATGCTGTCGCCCCTTGTGCAAGAAACTCCATTCGATCTGCTGCTGTCGCCAAGGCGCTTGGTTGCAGTTCCAAGACCCACGTTCGCCATGCTGAGTCCATTGCTTCCGTCTGATCGCCGAACGCTCTGTGCGTAGCTTCTTCCCGACCCATCCCAACATTGATGTTTTTCAGAAACCCACGAAGCAGCTCCAGACGCTGACCGGAAGGGTCATTCGCCAACCACATCGCCATCAACCACGCCTGTCCCAGCAGGATATCCCTGGTGTCGGAATCCGAAGACTTGAATTCACCTTCGGTCAGATTCATCAGGGCTGCAAGTGAAGTCGTTTTTTTCTGATCCACGGCGATCTGCATGGGCTGCAGGTCATCTGCTGAAATCTCGCCGAACATGGCCTTGCCATCCACGGTTGCAGCACGTTCAAAGAGCTCCGCAAGCCCTTCTTCAAGCCACCAAGGCAGATCGCCGCCGAACACTTTTTGTGCGTATTGATGAAAGCCTTCGTGCCTTAAAACCCGGCGCACCATGGACTGGGGCTGATTCTCCCCGCAAATCACAATCAGTTTGTTCGAAGTCCCGCGCACAAACCGCCCCACATCATTGGATACATCCGCCCCCTGCCGTGTTCTCGCTGCGTCCATCATGTCGAATCGAGACTCAAACCCCCACACGAGCAGCGGCCATTGTTCGCGAGAGTCGAGCGTTCCGCACACCACCTCATAGCCTCGTCGAAGCGTGTCATTCAGTTCACCGACCACCAACCCGGCTTCATCGCGCGACAGGTCACAGCGGAGCACGTACCGACCTGCGGCCACTTCACGGGTTCGTTTCCACCATTCCTCTTTGGCCAGTCTCTCCTGAGATATTGCCGCAAACCCCCCCGCAACCGACAAGAACACGACAACACCACACGCCGTGACAAATCCCGCCTTTATCGAATTGATCACATGGTTGCCGGTGCGATCTTTCACATTCACCTCGTTCGATTACCGCCGCAAACCCCTACGACCCGACTTGTGCAGCTGTGCTTCCCTGCTTTCCAAGAAGAAAAGGCTGATGGCTTTGCGTCAAAAAGAAAATCGGCCTCGATCGGTTGGCACCGATGAGGCCGTGTGGGGGAAGAGGAGAATGAAATCTTTCAGACTGAGAGATTCAGTGGAAGATGACTCGCCAACATATACGCATGCAGCCTAGGGATTGTTCCTAATCCTGATTCAAAAGTCCATATGTCACAGGCATTTTGAACAGTTCATCCACATCAAAGCCATACGACCTGAATACTGTGGTTTCCGGACCTTCGCAGATCACCGAACCTATCATCTATGGCTGGGTGACTATCCCGGAAACCATGGACGAAAGGGTGCCGATAGGCTTGTCGTTCGGAGATTAACAGGGGGAGAATGACTCTTACCCACATGTACGCGCGCCTCATCAATTTCAGCCATCGCAGAATCATTCTGAACCGATTGCTTCGGTCAGCAGGAATGGGGCTCGCGCTGGCGTCGGCATGTGGGCTGTTGATGGTGGTGATCGATCGGTGGTTCAGCCTGAATCTGACATTGATGCTGTATGGGCTTCAATTCGGAGCAATCGTCGTCATTGTCCTCGCTGTTTCAGCCCTTGGCACCCCCCCCAAGCGTTCCACCGCTCTTCAGATTGACCGGACGCTTCGCCTTCACGACCAGTTTTCGTCCGCGCACGAACTGTCCGGCTCATTCCATCCTTCCCGATTTGACGCCGGGTTCGCAGACCTTCTTGCGCATCAGGCCGATGCGCTCGCCAGTCGAATCAGTGTCCGAACCGTGGCCCCCCTGCGACTGACATTCCACTGGGCGCCTGCGCTATTGCTCTTCGCACTGCTTGCGACTGCCTACATCTATCTGCCAGCCCGACCGCAATCACCCGCCAATCGGGGCTCCCAATCTGCTTTGTCCTCAAACGATCGCCTGTCCGAGCGCGACAAATCTGTCGCGGATCAACTGAACTCGCTGCTGTCATCCGCCGCAGCCTCACAACCCGCGTCCGCATCGCAACCGGATGCGGCCTCCGCACAGGGGCTTGATTCCCACGACCTCAAGATGCTGCAAGATCTCGCTGCACAGCTCTCAGGCAAGAGCGTCCCGACCTCTGCAACTTCGCCGAACGACCAGGAGTCGTCGGCGCTTGCAGAGACACCAAGCGACCATCCGTCGGCAGCGCTTAATTCAGTGGCAGACAAACTTGAGAATCAATCGAAATTCAATGCCCAAACCCACGACGCGCTCAATCAGGAGTTTTCCAATCTCAACCCGCCCAAGGCGCTTCCTTCCACGCGCGAATTCGTGAAATCATTGAAGGATGGCGACCTCAACACTGCTGCTTCCGCAATCGAGCAGCTCATCCAGCAATCAAAGAGCCTTCCTGAAGCAGACCGGAAAAAGCTCGCCCGGGATCTCAGGGACCTCGCAGATGAGCTCCGGTCACGCGCGCATTCCAGAGAAGTCGGCTCCGAGGAACGGGACGAACAAATTCGCCAGACCTTCAAGGACATGAATCTGCCCGCGGATGACGTGCTCGATCCTGATCAATCAAGATCAAAGGAAGAAACACTGGAAGAGCTCAGAAACCGACTTCCCGGCTCTCCCGAAACAGCGAGAAAGCTTGCGGATGAAATTGAGAAACGCCGGCAGGAACGCGCCATTGATGAACAGACTTCGCGCGACATGCAGAATCTTGCTGATTCTCTTGATGATTCCACTGAAGACCTCGAGTCGCCGCAGTCGTCTCCGGCCACAGAACCCGAGTCTGCCACGCCTCCGCCCGCAACTTCTCCTTCAAGCGAACACTCGCAGCAAGCTGATCGTTCGCCGCCGTCGTCTCAGCCCGCACAGGCCGAATCGCAACCCGAAGGGGCGGAGCAAGAGCGGCAGTCGCCGCAGCAGCAATCGCAACCAGAAACTCGCTCAGCACAGCCGCCGGTTTCGCGATCCGAAGAACAATCACAGGTTGAGTCGCACCAGGATCAACCGTCGAACTCTGCGCAGTCACAACCCGATCAACAGGCACAACCAACTTCTGCACAATCACAATCCGAATCGCGCAACACCCAATCATCGTCCTCTTCTCAGCCCGCATTGAATTCCGACAACCAGTCCGCCCAACCAAATAGCTCACAGACACAGCCATCACCATCCCCCGCAACGACTTCGCCTTCGCCCGCAGAACCTTCCCAACCTCGGTCGCCACAATCCGCGACACCCCCTGCGCAGCAGAATCCGACGACACCTTCTTCCGATCAGCAGCGTTCACCGCAATCCCGGTCGGCGGATCAGTCCCAACAATCCGCCGCTGCAACGCAACCATCAGCATCGCGCCAGCCCGCTTCGCAAACGAATTCTTCCGCGGCCCGGCAATCTTCCTCGACAACTTCGCAAAATTCCCCGACCACCCGGCAATCACAATCAGCTTCAACCCAGTCATCTGAAAATCGAAAGACCGGCGAATCCGCTCGCGCCGTGCCGCAACAGACCGCGCAACCACGGCCTGGCACTGCTCAGGATTCAAAGCCAGAACCGCAATCAGCCTCCGATATTCTCCGTCGGCTCGCACAGCGCGAACAGCAGTCTCGCGACCAGCAATCCACTTCACAAAAGTTGCGCGATCTCGCCCAGAAACTCTCCGACAATATGAGTCCGGAGGAAAAGCAGAAGTGGGCTCAGCAGTGGCAGCGCGAACATGGCAACTCGCTCCCGATTCAGAATTCACGGAACTCTCAACCTTCGCGATTGAATTCTCACCCTTCCCGTCAAGAGGCTTCAAATCCGCAGGCGCATGCACCGAACAGCGAACCATCGCCCAAAGCCTCAACCGAAGGCGGATCAGACGACACCCGCATCATTCCAAAATCCGGAACCGATGAAACGCCCGAAGGCGATTCGCTTGATTTGCGGGGCGATGAAAACCCCGATTCCACGATCTTCCGTTGGCTTGATGATGAAACGCCCGACGCAGCAGAACCCGCCGACACGGCTGCCTCACCCATCACCGTCGAACAGGCTCGCCATGCCGTCGATGAGGCTGAACGCGCGGTCACCCAGTCTTCCGCACCGCCGCGATATCACTCATTGATCAAACGCTTCTTCGGTCGCGTTTCACGTTCACTTCCCAACGCCTCGTCAACACCGTCCCCGAACAAGTCCGCCCTGACCGCACCACCCGCCACCCAGCCGTGAATCTTCGCTTTGATCATCCTCTCTGGCTTGCTGTCGCGCTCCTGGCCGTTCCGCTTGTGTTCATCGGTTGGCGTGCCCTTGCAACAGCCGACCGCC
>DASZQE010000097.1:0-4689 GCA_035550175.1 Phycisphaerales bacterium
TTTTCGCTGTCTGCCACAAATGGCGTGCGCGTCGGTAATACCCCAGACCGCACCACATTCGAATCACATCCTGTTCCGCGGCGTGAGCGAGGGCGCGATTCGTCGGAAACCTTTTCATGAATGCGCGGTAGGAGTTGATGACGCGCGAAACCTGGGTCTGCTGCAACATGATTTCACTGACCAGAGAGGCGTACGCATCACGTTTGGCGGTGCGCCAGGGCAGAGTTCGGGCGTTGTGCTCAAACCATTTACTCAGAGCGGCGGTTATCCGTGAATCTCGAAGGCTGGCGGAAGGCATGAGTGCGAACAGTAGCAATTCTTCGGATCGCCACGGTGGATGCGGGGTCGCTCGCAAGCACATTTGAGCGGGAGCAGCGGCGACGACGAGCCCATAATTCGGTGGACCTGGAGGAACTCTTCGCTTTATCACCGGTGAGGTCAGAACCGGATGCTGGCTGATGATTCAGCCCTCTTGCCACCACATTTGATCGTGCTATGCTTCGCGTTCCCACTGCGGGTGTAGCTCAGTGGTAGAGCGTCACGTTGCCAACGTGAATGTCGTCGGTTCAAGTCCGATCACCCGCTTTTTCCCTAACTTGACGATTTTCGGAACGGTTCGGCAAAGCTGTCCGTATTGTTCATCGACCCCGTCGCATCGGTTGGGGTGCGAACACGTCTCGGGCTTTGAGGCAGGGTTCCGGGTGAATGCAAACCGGCGGGAACTGATTCGGGAAGTTTGATTCCGGGTGACCATTGTGGGGCACAATTCGGCGTTCGGGACAGCAGTGGGGGCGTTCCGGGGAAATCAGACATAGCCCACACGAGGTGAGGTGAGGGCGAAAGGAGTCGCTCTTGATGTCATTCTTCAATGACGGTTGCTATCACTTCGTCAATGTGCAGTTGCGACAGCTCACTTCCAGTGCATGGCTGGTGGCGCTGGTTGTTGCAGCGCCGGTCTCTGCGGCGTGTTCGGGCGATGTCACAGGCAATCACACGGTGGACATCAACGATCTCACGGCTGTCATCACCTCATGGGGGAATTGCTCAGGTTGTGACGCAGACCTCAACGGCGACCATTCGGTGAATATTGATGATCTCACGACGATCATCACGAACTGGGGCGAGTGTTCATGCACAGCCCAGAGCAATTGCGTTTCGGTGACACCGCTATGGTGCGAGGATTGGAATCTCAACAATTATTCGCGGTGGTCGGACGATTACGACCACAACGTGACGTGCGCGCCGAACGGATTTGCGTCGGACAAGTTCATCACGCCGGGCCTTTCGCATAAGTCGCGGGTGACGTGCGCGACAAGCGATTCTCACCGCGGGTACGGAGGTCTTCGATTCCAGGGCAACGCCATCATTCCGGTTCAGCAAAGCTCGACGGGTGGAACCAACGCGCCCAACGGGGTGCTCGTGACATTTTATTCGTGGTTAAGCACGTCGTACACGTTCAACACGTCAAAGTGGATCAGCTTCATGACGGTGACGGATGACTGCTCGAACAACTGGAACAACGTGATCACGCTCAACATCGATGATTCATCCATGCGAGTGAAGCCGGTGCATGTCACGTCGGTTTCGTATGCGTCGGGCGCGCCTGCGATGCCGCTGAGCCAGTGGGTTCGCACGAAGGTGTACATCAACTACAACACCGGCGCCATGCATGTGTGGCAAAACGGACGGAAGATCTGCTCGGCGACGTTCACTCGAGACGTTCACACCATGTGCCAGTGGCACTTCGGCCTGTACGCATCCGGCCCGAATGACAATATCACTTTGTACGAAGAGGATTTGAGCATCGTCAAACTGAATCAGCCGCTCACCAATTTCACTGATGAGCCGTGGTTCGACACGCCACTGCCGTGTTCATCGCTTCCGTGACATTTTCGTTGGAAACAGGGGTCGTTTCGCGCATACAGCGAGAGAAGCCTGATCTCTTGACGGGGCATATACTTCGCAACATGCCTCAGACGATTTCACCCAAGGAACTGGCCACAGCACTTGCTGCGGGGAACGTTCCGGACTTCATCGACGTTCGCACTCCCGCGGAATACCGTGAGGTGCATGCGCAAGGGACGATTCTGATTCCGCTGGATCAATTTGACGCATCATCGCTGCTCGCATCGCGCCGGGGGGCGGGTTCAGATCCCGTCTATGTCATCTGCCGATCGGGGTCGCGCGGAGCCAAGGCGTGTGCGCAGCTTGAGGCGGCAGGATGTGCGAACGCAATCAATGTCGAGGGCGGGACAACAGCGTGGGATGCGGCCGGGCTTCCAGTTGTTCGGGGCTCGAAGAAAGTCATGTCGATTGAACGTCAAGTGCGAATCGCGGCAGGCTCGATCGTGCTGATCGGGCTGGCGGCGGGATATTTCGTCACGCCGTGGATGTTGCTGTTGTCGGCGTTCATTGCGTCGGGACTGATCTTTGCCGGTATCACGGACACATGCGGCATGGGCATGATGCTTGCGAAGATGCCGTGGAACAGATGAGTCGGCGGTCGTTGCGAATTTCAATTTCATCAGGACGAATCCAAGCATAGCGTTGCAGCAATACCTGCCCATTCTCTTCGGCTTGATTGTCGGAATTTCGCTGGGGCTCACCGGCGGCGGGGGATCGATTCTGGCTGTGCCGCTTTTGATTTTCGGACTGGGGCTTGAAGCGCATCTTGCGACATCCGTTTCACTGGCTGCTGTGGGATTCACGGCACTTTTCGGGGCGGTGCAACGGTTTCTGCACAAGGAAATCGATCTTCGGATCGCGATAATATTTTCGCTGGGCGGATTGCTCGGAGTTCCTGCGGGGAAGATGATCGGCAAGGGCCTCAATGACTCAGTCTTCCTGTTCCTGTTCTCTGCGCTCATGCTGATCATCGCGGTGCGGATGTGGCGGCGCAAACCGAGAGCGAAACCAGGCGCTGCACAGTCCGCGAGCGCTGAATCCGGGTCGGAAGAGCCTTCGGGATTTTCACTCTGGAAACTGATTGTTGCGGGCATCGCCACAGGGCTGCTTGCCGGGCTATTCGGCATCGGTGGAGGCTTCATCATCGTTCCTGCGCTTGTGCTGTTTGCAGGCGTGGAGATTCACCGAGCTGTGGCATCATCACTGATGGTGATCGCGGTTCTGGGCATTGAGGGATTTCTTCACGGACTCTTTCTCGGCGAGGAATTTCCACGCGAGCTGACGGCCTGGTTCGTGCTGGGCGGGGTGGCAGGCATGTTGGCGGGCACAGCGATTTCACGCAGGCTGTCAGCGCAAAAGTTGCAGAAGGTGTTTGCGGTGATCATCATCGGGGTGGCGGTGCTGACAATCACGAAGACCGCGCTGAACATGCGCGAGAAGGCGAAGAAATCGCACGAGTTACCGGCCACATCTGCCGAAACACAACCCGCGCTCGAAAATTCTGCGGGTTGATTGATTTGTTTTTTGCGAGCGCACGATGCACATGATCTAGTGGCGCGAGATGTTTGTCTCCACCAACCATAGCGATTGACGCTGTGACAGCGGAGTGCAAATCATTGCGTCACCAAGTGTTATCAACTGGATGGCATTCACTAGCTTGGCCGATCCCCATGCCCGCGAAGGCTACATCGCATTCGCCGCGAAATGGACTCGGAGCGTGTCAACGAGGGGTGGACAGGGAGCCGGCACATGATGGATCGACAGCAACTAATCGATGGCATCCATGAACTCAACCCCACGGCCAAGAGAGATTGGCTAGATTCGTTTGAAATTCACGAGCTGCGAGATTACTGGGAACACCTGCAGCATGTGCTGGAGCCGCGCGGCAAGGACAGTGTGTGGGTTCGCAGAGGCGATTCGCCTGCGATCGTGGAGTGGCGAGCGGCTGGCTGACGCAGTGGAGATTGGTCAGTCTCGGGGTGCCGTAGAACGCATCTGAAGGCGAAGCGGAAACGTCGCTGAAGTGATATCTGCGGATTCCGACTCAGCGAGCTCACGTGCAAGGGACGGCATCAAGAAATGCTCCACAGGAGCGGACATCGGCTCAATGGCGAAAGAGATTGTGAGCGTGCCTTCGGCAGCAGCACGATCCACATTCACGACGATTCGATCCACGCCGGTGAACTGAGAGTCCAGAGCAGTGAGGACTGCGGCAGTCATTCGTGAACATCTGACCGCGTCCAACATCAAATCATCGAGCGCTTTGGCCAGAGAGATTCTGGTCGGCGGCGTGACGAACTGCCTGAGCATACAGCCATGCATGCTCCACCATTGGCGCAGGCTGCACGAGACCGGCGGATGCGTCTCGTGATTCCGCCATACATGCATTACGGCGACAAAATCCTTGAGATGCGCCGCAAGTTCCGCTTTCTGCTCGAGGCAGGTGCGCAACTCGTCGGACATTGTCGGTTCGTCAAGCATCTGTGCGGAGGAATAGAAGATGACGTTGCCAAGATCATGCGCGACAGCAGAAGCGAAACGTGAAGCCCAGTGCATACGGTCCATGATCATTCGGTCGAGCGATTCCTGATTCAGCGAGAAGCCGTGCGGATTGACGTGGCCTGAGCCGCCATTGACATGAGGCGTGAGTTTCGACATAGGCATGAATTTCAACTTTTGCGTTTGTCAGTCAGGGGAAAAATCGTCTCGCCGCCGGTCACGAGACGAATGGCATGGATCACGGCTTTGGGCGAATCGTGCTTGGACACAAGCCCCCACCCGCCG
>DASZQE010000098.1:0-2775 GCA_035550175.1 Phycisphaerales bacterium
AGCCCAGGAGCAGACTTTGCGTTCGAGGAGGATGAGGTAGGCGGCAGCGCCGAGGAGAATGTGGATCACCACGAGAATGACGATGATGGAGGTGATGAGCTGCGGGGTGACGAAGGAAGGCATGGAGGTAGTGTAGCGGGAGGGAAAGGAGCCAGCATCCAGTAGTCAGGAGTCAGGAGAGAGAAGGTTAGCCACAGAGACACAGAGAAGAAAAGAGAGGGAGTTTTGGGGGAAAGCATTTCTATTTTCATGCAGCTGAAGCTGCATTTTTTCAAAGGAAGGGAAGCGAGAAGATCGTGAGGTGAGCGGGATGGTTGTAGAGTTACACTACGGTGATGATCCGGCGAATTGGAACGATCGCGGTGTTTGTTTTGATCGGGGCTGTGGTGAATGTGGGAGTGGCGTGGGGACTCGTTCTTGATGCAGAGTCAAATCGAGCGGCGTTTTCAAAGGTCGATTGGGAAAAGTTTGAGCACGCTTCGGTCGACAATCTTCGTTGGCTTGACGCTCATGGTTTGATTCCACGAGACCGATACGCGGATGTTGATATTGCTGATCTGCCAGTAGAAGTTGGCCGTCATTCATTTCATGCGGGAGTGAACATCAAAGCTTATTCATGGATTGAACCGGTTATTGGAGTGCCAGCACATGCAAGCTTCGCCAAGGTCGTTGAAGGCGGCTGGCCTTACCGGGCGTTTCGCGGCGAACTGATTCATGGTGTAGGCATGTGGAGGTTTGAGCCGCCGGGCAATGGGCAGATCGTTTTGGGGGTACCGCTTTCTCCTGAGTGGTTCGGGATGGCCGTTAACACAGCGGCGTATGCGGTTGCGGCGTGGGTGGTGTGGATGATGCCGGGGGTGGTGTGGAGAAGGGTGAGGAAGATGCGCGGGAGGTGCGCGGGGTGCGGGCATGAGTTGAGGAAATCGGGCGTGGAACATGAGCGGTGCCCGGAGTGCGGGAGAGGGTGTGCATGAAGTGTCCGAACTGCCAGTACGAGTTGAGCGGGCTTTCGGAAAACAGTCATGAAGATTTTCAGTGCCCGGAGTGCGGAACATGCGCGAGCATGCGAGTGATTGCCCGCGCGGAGACGAAGCGAGCGGAGGAGGATGAAGATCGGTCAACAGTGACGTGGACGCTGGTGTTCTTCATAGCGCTGATTGTTTTTTCGTTCCTGATCAATCAACTGCCGAGATTGTTTTAGGCGGAAGCGTGCGGCGGATTTGTCCGGCAACCTCATCAGGGAAGAGATTTCTGGTTTCATGCTGCTGAAGCAGCATTTTTTTGAAGGAAGGGGCAGGAGCGAACGTGTGCGTCGAGCACATACATATTCGCGTTGCCTCACTCACGATCAGTCGGGGATTCGCACACAGCGCCTTCGCTGCGCGAAGGGCGCAGTGTGGCACCCGGCGCGAAGGATGCCGTGCGGCATCGGACAAAAAGGGAATGGAAGGCGATGCTCACTTCATGCACCTGAAGGTGCATTGTTCTGAGGAGGGAGCGAAATGAGAAACGAAGCGCTTCACACTTCCATGCGGCGTTCCTTCTTGGAGCAATGTCGGAATTCAACGCCAGGGCCGCGTAGCGGCCCGGCTATTGGGTGTTGACCTGAGCGCGTTCACACACGCAACGATTCACCCACCCCTGTTCCTTCCCCGCTTCCATCCCTTCTCGTGGCGGGAGAGGGAAAGAAAAAATACGTAACGGGTTTTGTGATTTATCAATCGGTCTTGGCGAGGGTGAGCTTCCCGTCAGCGTCGGCGGCGGGGTTAAGGGGTTCGGCGAGCTTGCCGAAGGAGGCGGGAAGCTCAATGCCGGCCTGGCGCGCGAGTTCATGGAGGCGAGGGAGAGAGTTGACAAGGCCGGCGAGGAAATCGGCGGTGGTGCTGCGCGCCCCAGTTCCATTGGCGCCATTGCCGTTGTGCGAGCCGGTATCCCAGACGGTGATCTTGTCAATCTTGAGATTCTGAACAGCCTTGACCTGCTCGGCGACAAGCTGCGGGAGCTGTTCGATGAGCAGAAGCGTGGGGCCGACCTGCGGGTTGGTTCCGCAGGCTTCGATGAGTCGGCGGTAGCCTTCGGCCTTGGCTTCGAGGACTTTCTGAGTGCCTTGGGCCTCGGCGGTGAACTTGGCGAGGATGGCATCGGCTTCGCCTTGTGCTTCGATGCGGCGGCGCTCAGCTTCGGCGGCGGCGGCGATTTCGATGCGACGCTTCTCGATTTCCTGAGGCGCGAGCTGCTCTTTGCCGAGGCGGGCCAGTTCCTGCTCGCGTTCGGCCTGAAGAATGGCTTCGAGGGCTTTTGCGGCGGCGACTTCCGCGCGACGGCGGGCATCGGCCTGGATTTCGCCGAGCTGTGCTTGGGACTCGGCGACGAGGGCCTGCGACTTGTTTTCGCCGGTGACTGCGGCGGCTTCGGCCTGCGCGACTTTGACGCGGCGTTCCTGCTCGGCGGCTTTCTGCGCGGCGATGGTTTCAGCGGTGCGGGTGGCGGCGGCGATTTCCTGATCGCGCTTGGCCTGGACTTCGCTTTGCACGGCCTTGGCTTCGAGCGCGGCGAGAGCGACGCGCTGAGAAAGCTCGGCTTCCTTGCGGCCTTCGGTGGCGGTGGCGGATTCGCGGGCGACGTTCACGGTGCGTTCGCGGACGGCGGTGGCTTCGCCGGTGGCGCCATCGCGATCCTGCTGAGCGACTTCAACCTTGGCGCGATTGATGGCTTCGGCGGCGGCGCGCTTGCCGATGGCTTCGATGTAGCCGGATTCGTCGGTGATGTCGCGGA
>DASZQE010000099.1:0-1686 GCA_035550175.1 Phycisphaerales bacterium
ACATGGACGTGGTGGCGATTGACGCGGACAAGAACCTGCTGATGGTGAAAGGCTCTGTTCCTGGGCCGAATCAGGGATTTGTGTTGATCAAAGAATCCAGGAGGCTCAGTCGGAGCAAGCAAAACGTGCTCAAAGCCAGCAAGAAAGGATGATCTTGCCGGTGATCGTGAAGGCCGAATCGAAGACTTCAGGGTGTTCGACGGAACCGCACGATAACGACACACACTGACCCACAGCCGAGTCAGGAAGCTACCGAGGCACACGAGCGTGAACGATCGAGTTCACCAAATAGTGTCCGGAGATTCCGGCAGCAACACGGTGAATGCCGTGAGGTGATACGAACCATGATTGAACTTCCCATTTACAACAAGACGGGCAAGCAAGTGGACACGCTTTCAATCGACGAGCAGAAGCTCGGCGGCGAAGTGCGGGCGTCGCTGCTGAAGCAGGCGTACGTGATGTTCCACAGCAATCGCAGGCAGGGGTCGGCGCGGACCAAGAGCCGCGGAATGGTGGAGGGGTCCACTCGCAAGCTGTACAAGCAAAAAGGAACCGGCAACGCACGTGTCGGCAATGCCCGCACGATCATTCGCAAGGGCGGCGGTGTGGCGTTCGCCAAGACTCGCACCAGTGAGGATTTTCGCCGTGACATGCCCAAGAGCATGCGCCGGCTTGCGAATCGCAACGCGCTGCTCGCCAAGCTGGTGGACAACGAAGTGAAGTGCGTGGACTCGCTGGAGTTCAAGGCGCCGAAGACCAAGGAATTCCAGTCGATTCTGGATGCGATGGGCGTGAATCGTTCGTGCCTGGTGGCGCTGGACAAAGCGAACCATAACGCACAATTGTCGGCCCGAAACATCGCGGACGTGCGCACCACGATGGTGCATCAACTCAACGTGTTCGACCTGTTGAGTCACCGCTTTCTGGTGGTTGATCTGCAATCGCTGAAGGCATTCGTGGAAGGCACGGTGTGGGATCAGGCGGATGGCGAAAAGCAGCAGGAACCGGCCGCAAAGCCGCGTCGCAAGACTGCGAAGGAGAAGGCCTAAATGGACAACGCACGAATCATCCGCACACCGCTGGTGACGGAAAAGAACACGTTCTCCTCAACGGAGTTCAACCGGTACGGATTTGAAGTTGATCCCCAGGCCACCAAGCCGCAGATCCGCGCAGCCGTGCAGGAGATGTACAAGGTTCGCGTGCTGTCGGTGGCGACGCAGAACCGCAAGGGCCACACGAAGCGCAACAAGTTCGGCGCGTACGAGGTCGGCGGGAAGAAGATCGCGATCGTGAAGATTCACCCGGATGACAAGATCGAGCTGTTCTAAGCGTGACGGAAAGACGAAATCATGGCGATTCGAACATATAAGAAAATCACGAACGGACGGCGCAATGCGTCGGTGAACGTGCATGCCGAAGTGACGAAGAAGCGGCCGGAGAAGTCGCTGCTTCGCCCCTTGGTGCGCGGAAGCGGGCGCAACTGCGAAGGCAAGGTGACGGTGCGCGGCCGCGGCGGCGGTCACAAGCGGCGCTATCGCCTGATCGATTTCAAGCGCAACAAGAATGACGTGATGGGGAAGGTCGTTTCGATTGAATACGATCCGAACCGCACGTGCCACATCGCGCTCGTCGAATACTCGGACGGCGATCGCCGGTACATCCTCGCGCCCCGAGGCGTGAAGGTCA
>DASZQE010000100.1:0-7354 GCA_035550175.1 Phycisphaerales bacterium
GAGTGAAGTCACTCCGCCGGTAATCCAATTGCCGACAAAGGCATTATTGCTGCTGTTGTATTCATCCTGTGCGCGGAAGAGATTGACGGCATTGTTGGGGAATGGGAGGCCCGGCGTCTGATCAAGAAAGTTGTAAGAAGCGGAAATGTGCGACCCGCCGTCAAAGCTGCCTGTAGCGAACCAGTCCGCGGGAGCCGTGCCTGACGGGTTGTACCAATTGGCGGCGTTGGTGGTGAAATCCTCGGTGAACGCGGTGACGGCCGTGGCTGCTGAAACGCTGGACGCAATCGCTGCGACTGAAGCGCATGCAAGTGATCTGATGACGAACGTACGGGAAATCATTTCTTGATCTTTCTCCTGAAAATGTGTCGGCGAAGACACTGAATGAATTGGAATCAATTGGACCAATCGAGGATGACCTGGGTGAGGTCATCGATGTTGACGACGTTGTCGGCGTTGACATCTGCGGGGCAGAATGAACAGGGCCCCCACTGCAGGATGATCTGTGTGAGGTCGTCAATGTTCACATGGCCGTCGCCGTTGACATCGCCTGCGGCGACGGGCGTATCGGACACCTGGACGTTCATGCTGAGGCGTGCAGCGGAGACGGCTCCCACCTGAACCAGCGCGTTTTCGCGCGTGTAGAAGCGAGGAAAGGTTCCGTTGGATTGCTGTTGCTCAGAGGGGAAGAAGGACGCGACCGTGAAGAGCGACTTGCCGGCACGCAGCGAACGGCGCAGGTATCGTTGAATGTTGGGATCGGCGGTGTTGATGGCGAAAGTGAAAACCGTGGCATTCGGCACAGGCTGGCCTTGCGTGAGCGGCGCTGTGCCGACGGCAAATGCCGTGGGATCAATCTGCAGGTCGAACGTGTCGGAGACATCAAACGCCTGACCCTGCGCGTTGAACGCGACTGGGAATGCTGTGCGAATGCTCTTGCCGAAGGCTCCGAGCGGCGAGTAGGCGGTCGTCTCCGCCCACGATGAAGCGGTGAAACCATTGCGGAATGATGTGCCGAAGAGCTCAACGGGACGGCCGGCATCGGCATCGGCGACGTACTTCGGATCAGAGGGGATGGCGAACGTCCGCCAGGAATCGGGCGTGGGGTCGTAGCCGAAGGCCAGATTGTCGGCAACGGTGAGTTGAACGCTTGCGGACGTGACTGCGTAGGAGTTGATTGACTTGCCTGTGGTCACGAGCGACGAGGTGTTGAAGCCGATGATGAATTGCCCGTCGCGGTTATCGAAGGACGGATCAAAGCCGGTCGCAGTAAGCGGAGCGAAGACCGAGGCAGTGGTTTCGGTTCCGGGTGTTGTGGCGAAGGGGTAATTCCAGCGATCAAGCGATGGAGAGGTCGGGTTGACATTGACAGTCGAGGCGCATGTGACTGATGCGGAGACAATTGTTTCAACCATTGCCACGACAATGAGATACGAGCGATATGCTTGAGGCATTGATGATCATCCAGCCCGAAATGAACAAGAAGAATTCGTCTTATTGATATTGCGACTCAGTCTCAACTACACTAATGTACCACCGGGTCATTTATGGTCAAGTGATCCTGATGAGGAAGTATTCCGAATGGCTTACGAGCCAATGAAATGGATAGCAAGAAAGCCGGTCGGGCAGCTCTTTCTTCATCTGCGCAGCACGCGGAGACACGGAAGTCCGCACGGATTCACGCTGATCGAGATGCTGGTTGTGATGGGGATTATCGCGCTGCTGGTGGGATTGTTGGTGCCTGCGCTCAAGAGCGTGCGAACAACCGGCCGCATGACGACCGAAATGAACAGCGCACGACAGTTGTACACCGCCTATTCAAATTACAGCACAAACAACAAGGAACTTCTTCTTCCGGGATACAAAGTCGGCCTGTCAGCGCGTGACCAGAGCGGAAAAAGCGTGAGCGGGATTCCGGCAGCGAGATACCCGTGGAGGATCGCGCCGTTCTTCGGCTACCACTTTGAAGGCATGTACACGAATGAGAACGCTGAACTGCTGGAGCACATGCAGCAGGAGGATGCAACGACCTATCAGTATCTGATCAGCGTGTTTCCCTCACTGGGCCTGAATTCAACATGGCTTGGCGGGGATGAATCGGATGGCGGATTTGATCCGACTTTTGAAGACGTGTTCGGCCCGTACTACCTCAAGCGAATCGGACAAGCACAACATCCGGAACGGCTGATCGTGTTCGGATCGGCGCGCGGGAATGACCCGACGGGATATCTCGGCCAATCGACTTTTGACGGGTATTTCCGAATTCGCTCGCCCTACCTGGCCAGCGCACGATGGGTGGATCACTTCAATGAGGCTGATCCGCCGGCGGACTTCGGCTATGTGTCACCGAGATACGACGGGAACGCGGTTACGGGCTTTCTCGACGGCCACACGGGCCAGTTGAACCAGACACAACTGAAGGACATGCGGCACTGGGCTGACGGAGCGACGAAAGAGGACTGGGTGCTGACACCCCGGCAGTGATGACACGGTGGGTGAGAAATTCCGAATGCGAGGAAACTGGCTTCGCCGTGTCACGTACAAATTGAGGGCATGAACACACGGGCTACTGCGTTGGAACGCAGACGGGTATGATTGTGACCTGAAATTGAATTCCTGAACTGGGAGGTTGATGGCATGGCCGGGACGAACATCGCGCAACTTGAAGCTGCTGCGGAGCAGTTTCGCAACGACTACAACGCGACCAAAGTGCAGATCCAGAAAGCGGTGGTCGGCCATGAGAACATCATTGACGGCGTGCTGACGTGCCTTTTTGCGGGCGGACACGCACTGCTGGAAGGCGTGCCGGGCCTCGGCAAGACGCTGCTGATCCGATCGCTGAGCCAGGCATTGCACCTTCAATTTTCGCGCATTCAGTTCACGCCGGACCTGATGCCTGCGGACGTGACGGGAACGACGATCGTGGTTGAAACGCCGACAGGCCGCGAATTCCAGTTCCGCAAGGGTCCGATTTTTGCGCAGATCGTGCTCGCGGATGAAATCAACCGTGCCACGCCCAAGACGCAGAGTTCGCTGTTGGAAGCGATGCAGGAAAAGAGCGTGACGGTGAGCGGCCATACCCACATACTCGATTCGCCGTTTTTTGTGATGGCGACGCAGAACCCGATCGAACAAGAGGGAACGTATCCGCTGCCTGAAGCGCAGCTCGACCGGTTCTTCTACAAGCTGATTGTCGGTTACTCGACGCGCGAAGAATTGTCGGAAATTCTGAACCGGACCACGACCGGCGCACAGCCGGACATCCAGCGTGTGCTGGATGCGCCGAAGATTCTGGCCCATCAGCAACTGGTGCGCCGTGTCGTCGTGGCCCCGCACGTGCAGGATTACGCAGTGCGCTGCGTTCTGGCGACACACCCGCAGGGCGCACTCTCCACGCCGATGGTCAATCAGTTTTTCCGCTTCGGCGCCAGTCCGCGCGCGGCGCAGACGTTGGCGCTGGCGGGCAAGGTGAAGGCTTTGCTCGACGGACGCGCGAACGTGTCCGTGCAGGACATCAAGAGCGTTGCGCTTCCGGCGATGCGGCATCGCTGCCTTCTGAACTTTGAAGGCGAAGCGGAAGGCAAGAGTACGGACGAAATTCTGCAGAACATCATCGACACGCTGCCCGCGGATGTGCCGGTTGCGGCGTGACCTCGCAGGCGCGATCAAGTCCCTACAATGTGCGGATGAACTCTCAGAAACCGCTCGCGACCGCCATTCTTCTGTCATCAATCTGCATCGTCAGCGCCCTGCGCGCGGACGAGCCGCAGAAAGCCGCGAATCCCGCTGAAGCACGCCATGCTGAAGTAGCGTTCACGCCTATCCCGCACGTTGAAAAACGCGGCACGGGGCCGATCAACATGGTGCTGATTCCCGGGCTGTCGTGCGACTGGACCGTGTTCAAGACATTCATGGAGCGCAACGCTGACCGCTACACCATGTACACGGTGACCCTGCCAGGTTTCGGCGGGAGCGAGGCGCCGCCTGCGGAAGCCGATGGGCAATTCGGCGCGTGGCTGGACAACGCGGCCACAGCAGTGTGGAAAATCGTAGCGGACAGCAAGATCGAAAAGCCAGTGATCATGGGACACTCGCTCGGCGGACACCTGGCGCTGCGCATCGGTGAAGAACATGCGAAGGACATTCGCGCGGTGGTGGCGATCGACGGCGCACCGGCATTTCCGTACGGCGATACGGACGTGGACATGACGAAAGAGCAGCGAGAGGAAATGGCGACAAATTTCGGCGCGCAGTTCAAAATGCAGACGCCTGAACAGATGGCGGCCGGTCAAAAGCTGATGGTGCAGTCGATGGTGACGAATCAAGAGCGAGGACTGGAACTTGCGGAGATGTGCGTGAAGGTGCCGGCGGCAACAACGATTCAGTACATGCTGGACTTGATCTCAGCGGATATTCGCGAAGACTTGCCGAAGCTCACCGTGCCAACGCTGGTCACGCCGTCGGCTGATTCGACGGACTCTGCGGAAATTCAGCAGGTAAAGGATCTCTGGGTAAAACAGTTGAAGGGCGCGCCCAATGTGACGATTGCCATGTTCGAGAACACGAAGCACTTCATCCAGGATGACCGCCCGGCGGAACTCGATGCCGCGATCAGCAATTTCCTTGCGGGCAAGCCTGTTTCCGGTTATTCGCTTCCAGCGGAATCCTCGCCGGCCAGCTCACCGGCGGAGTAATGCGGCGGACCGCAGAAACGGCCGTGTGAAACTGATTCAGAAGTTCTCCGAATGATTTTGCAGCGGGCGCGAATCCTGCCGTGGATCGCGGATTCGCAATCGTTTGGGAGACATCTCAATGATGAACATGCTTGCCGTTTCTGTGATGGATCAACCGCGCGAATACTGGGTGGGCTGGGGCACGCTGGCGTTGATCAACGCGGGTCTGGCGCAGGGGAAAAATCGATCCGGCCTGGTGTGGTTTCTCGTATCGGTGTTTCTTGGACCGATCGCAACGTTGATTCTGCTCTTCATGCCGAAGAGAACGGGACCGACTGCGCGACGCTTCGGCGCGTGAGTCGAAAAAAAAACGCGGGGTTCCATGCGTACAACGAACGCTCCTGTTCGACGCGAATCAGCCATAATGTAGGACTGTGACATTTGTCTCACCATGGCTTGCGGGCATTGCAGCGGCGGTGGCCATTCCCACGCTGCTGCTGCTGTACTTCTTGAAATTGCGCAGGCGGTATGTGCGGATTCCATCCACGCTGCTGTGGCAGCGCGCGGTGGTGGATCTGCAGGTCAACACGCCCTTCCAGAAATTGCGAGCCTCATGGCTGTTATTCTTACAGATGTTGATGCTCGTATTGCTTCTGCTGGCGTTGGCGCAGCCGAGAATTCAGTCGCAGGGGCGCTCGCCGGAACGGTACATATTGCTCATGGACGTGTCGGCATCCATGTCCGCGAAAGCCGCCGATGGACAGACACGACTGGATGTGGCGAAGACGCAGGCGAAGAGCTTGATTGCGCAAGCCTCACGCGGAGTGAGCAGACCGGCGATGATGGTAATCGCGGTCGGCGCGAGTCCGAGCATCATCAGTCCGTGGCAGACCAATGAGGGCATTACGTCAGAAGCCATCGAGATTCTTGACGCCACCGATGAAGAAGCGAATCTGCAGGCTGCGCTGCAACTGGCGGGAAGCTTCACCGGACGCGGCGAAGCGGAAACCGTGCAGCCGCCGGAAGTCGTGTTCTTCTCGGATGGAAGCGTCGCTCCGCCGGTGAATGATTCGAGCTACAAGCTCAGTTCCGGCACGTTCACGTTTGTTCAGGTTGTGAACGAGTAGACCGGCGCCGGCGAATCGGATGGAAACATCGGCATTGCGGGGATTTCCGCACGCAGAGATGCGGATGATCCCTCGCGTGTGCAGGTGCTCGGACAGATCGTCAGCTCATTTGCGGAGGCAAAGGACATCACGCTGACCCTGACTGACGAAAACGGAACGCAGTCCGTGCAAACCGTGCGGACACCTGCGGTGAATGCGCATGCGCCGGGCGAGGCGTCGGCGGTGTATACGCTCACACTGAACAGCGACGCAGCCACAGTGTTGACGATGCACCAAAGTGAAAAGGACTCGCTCGCAAGTGATGACACCGCAGGCATTCTTGTGCCGCCGGTCTTCAGGCCGCGGATCGCACTGGTGCAGAGTTCAAGCAAGGAATCTCCGCCGGATCAGGTTCTGCCCGAGATTCTGCAGTCCACGGAGCCGGCTTCGCTGACGGAATTAACTGATGAGGCGTATGAACAACTGGATGCGAGCGAAGTGGATTCCGGGTCTCGATTTGATGTGATTGTCTTTGATCATGTCTCGCCGAAGCGTCTGCCCGCGATTCCGACGCTGACGTTCGGCGGAGTTCCGCCTGGAGCGAGCGACGTGGGAAGCGGCGCAGCGAGTGAGCCTGAAGCCGCAAGTCGGCCCGCGCCTCGTGCGCAAACTTCAGGCGTTGTGCTGACGTGGGACAGGACCAACTCCGTGCTGCGAAATGTTTCACTGGACAATCTCCGCTACACAGGTTTCACGGCATTTGAGCAAAGCCCCACCTTAACGCCGCTTGCAAGCGGCACGCGAGGTCCGGTGATGGCAAGCGTGCGAGCGCGCGGTGCGACGCATGTATTCGTCGGCTTCGCACTTGCCGACAGCAACTGGCGGCTGGATATCAGCCTGCTGATCCTGATTCAGAACGTGCTGGATGACCTGCCCGGGAAGGAACTCGCTGACGAGGGCTTGGCGGTGCGACCCGGCGAACCTGTGACGCTGCGTGCGGATGCACACGCTGATCGAATCCGTTTGGCGCAACAGAGCGCAAGCCTGGATTTTGCCGTGCAGTCCGGCGCGATGACGACGATTCGCGCACCCTCACACGTCGGCATATGGTCGGTCAGCGGAGCAGCGGCTCCGGTGGACGTTCTGCCGGTTTCCGTGCTCAGCGAGGCGGAAAGCGATCTTCGACCGAGGCCCGAACTCACCGTGAATTCGGAAGCGGCGACGGCAACATATGCTTCTGGCGTGGCGCCGATGGAGTTGTGGCCGATGCTTGCCGGCGCAGCCGTGGTCCTGCTGGTGATCGAATGGCTGGTGTATTCGCGGCAGGTGGCGGCGAAGTGATGCGCTAAGCGAATCCCGGGGATTCATGCTGGGAACTCTGCACGGCTTGAGCCATTTCTGCCGAAATCCGATAGGCTAGAGGCGGTTCGTGAAGATTCACATTGCAGGCATTCACAGGAGTGAAGTTCCATGAAGGTTTCGGCAGCATGTTTCATCTGTGCGGCGATGATCGGAATGACGGCTCAGCAGAGCCTGGCGGATGATTCCGCAGCGGGTGATGACATGACCATGGGC
>DASZQE010000101.1:0-6953 GCA_035550175.1 Phycisphaerales bacterium
ACATTCCCAAGGAGCGCAAATCGGATTCGACGAGCATGACGGTGCAGGTGACGCCGAGCATGGCGGTGACCATGCTGGATGCGCTGCCGTACCTGATTGATTATCCGTATGGATGCACGGAACAGACGATGTCGCGCTTCCTGCCGGCAGCGATCACGGCGAAGACGCTGAGTGACCTGAAGCTGGATGCGGAAACGGGCATGAGCCGCGCATTCGGAGGAATTGTAGCGGAGCATGCGGACAAGACTCATCCGAAGGGCAAGAAAAGCCTGGATGAGCTCAGCGAGATGACGAAGCAATCGCTTGACCGGCTGTATGACTTCCAGCACGGCGACGGCGGGTGGGGATGGTGGAAAGGCGGCGAGAGCGATCATTTCATGAGCGCGTATGTGCTGTGGGGACTGTGCGTGGCGAAAGAGGCGGGCATCGACATTCGCGCGGATGTCATGAATCGCGCGAATGACTATCTGGACAAGGAATTGGTGGAGGAAGAGCGGAACGCGGACATGCAGGCGTGGATGCTGCATGCGTGTGCTGCCTATGTCTCGCTGCCAGATCATGCAGCAATGACGGAGTTTCAACACACTGCGATCGAAAATTTATGGAAGCAGAAGGATCGATTGAATGCGTACACGCGATCGCTGTTTGCGCTGGCGTGTCATGACCTGCACGATGATGAAAAGGCCAAGACGCTGGTTGAGAATCTTGAGAACGGCGTGAAGAAAGATGATCGTCCGGACGCATCGGTGATCATCGGGCCAATGGGCGCGAAGAATCCGGCAGTGATGGCGACAGCGCATTGGGGCGAAGATGGCGTGTGGTGGAGGTGGAGCGATGGTCCTATTGAGAGCACTGCGTTTGCGCTGCGGGCGATGCTTGCGATTGATCCGAAGAATGAATTGATTGAGCCGGTGACGAACTGGCTGGTGAAGAATCGGCGCGAAGCGCAGTGGTCGAACACGCGCGACACAGCCATCGCGATTCTGGCGTTGAATGATTACCTGAAAGCGTCCGGGGAATTGAATACGAATCTTGAATATGAGGTGCAGGTCAACGGCAAGACCGTGGCAAGCAAAAAGGTGACGCCGGCTGATGTATTGAGCGCGCCAAGCGAGTTCGCAGTTGATTCATCTTTGATTCAGGATGGGATGAACAGCGTGCGGATCGTGAAGAAGTCAGGCGACATGAATGCACCGATATACTTTGCGGCGCATGCGGAGTTCTTCAGCCTTGAAGAGCCCGTTCCGGCGAGCGGGAATGAAATCTTCGTTCGCAGGAATTATTACAAAATGGTTCCGAAGCCGACGCTTTTGAAAGGCGTGACATATACCCGAATGCCATTGCAGGACGGCGGAGAAGTGAACAGCGGCGAGCGCGTGGAGGTTCTGCTGACGATTGAAAGCAAGAATGACTATGACTACCTGTTGTTTGAAGACAACAAGGCGGCAGGCATGGAGGCCACAGAAGTGCGATCAGGTGGAAATCTTGCTGCGCGCGAATTGAAATCGGGAGCTGTGAAGGGGAACTTCGGAGCAGGCGATCGTGAAGGCGGAAAACTTGCGAATGATCTGGCTGTCACGGACGTAACTGAATATACAAATCGGTCAGCAGGCGTGTACGAGGAGTTGCGCGATCGACATACGGCACTCTTTATTTCGCATCTGCCGCAGGGAGTGTGGCAGATTCGCTATGAACTGCGGGCGGAGATTCCCGGAACGTTCCACGCACTGCCAGTGGTCGGTCATGCAATGTACGTGCCGGAAATCCGCGCCAATTCCACGGAAGAACGAGTGACAATCCACGAGCGCGTGGAGCAATAACGAGAAAGGCTGCTGTTCGTTGCCGGCGTCAGGCCATGTACGCCTTGGTAACGTACTCCTCGACCATTCGCTGAGTGTTGAAATAACATCCATTGAGCGCGATGGAGTTGCGCATGACTTCAACATATTCATCGCGACGGCGATTGAACAATGGAAGGACAGCACGTTCGAGCTTCTCATACATCGCACTAGCGTCGGGACCTGCATCGTTCGGATTGGACGGCTTGGTTTCATCGCTGATCGACCAGCCGGTGATGCCCTCCATGCAACCTTCGCACCACCACCCATCAAGGATGCTGAGCGAAGGAATGCCGTTGAGAGCAGCTTTCATGCCGCTGGTGCCGGAGGCTTCCATCGGCCTGGTGGGGCAATTCAGCCAGAGGTCCACGCCTGAGGTGATGACCGCACCAAGGGCCATGTCGTAATTCGGCAGGTAGGCCATTCGGATAGTGGGGCCGAGCTGAGCCATGGCGGCGTGAACGCGCTTGATCATGTCCTTGCCGCCGCCATCCATCGGGTGCGACTTGCCCGCAAACACAAGCTGCAGGCCGCCGAAGTCGGACGCGATTTTCTGCAATCGCTTGATATCGTTGAAGAGCAGATCCATGCGTTTGTAGGTGGCGGCGCGGCGGGCGAAGCCGATGGTGAACGTGTCAACATTCATGGGCGTGTTGACATGATTGGAATTGTCGTTGTTGATGCGTTCGATGAGCGCGCCTTTGGCGGATTGATGAGCCTGCCAGATTTCCACAAGCGGAATCTGGATGGCGTGACGAAGGTCGAGGTTGTCGCGGCGCCAGGCGGGCGTGTGGCGATCAAACAAGTCTGCGAACGGCCGACTGGTCCACGTGCCCGCATGAACACCATTGGTGACGGAATCGATGGTGAAGCCGGGGAACATGGCGCGAGAAACTTCGGCGTGCTTCCGCGCGACGCCGTTGGTGTAATGGCTGAGGTTAAGCGCGAGGTGCGTCATGTTCAGCGTGCCGCCCGCGCCGCCGACGTGAGTGAAAAGCTGATTGCGGCCAAGCTGGGCGTTGACCATTTCCATTGGGAATTGGTCGTGACCTGCAGGGACTGGCGTGTGCGTCGTGAAAACGCAGCGTTTCTTCACGGCGTCAAGGTCTTCTGTGGTGGCGGTGGACTTGTTGCGCAAGGTCAATTGCTCATGCAGCAGTTCGAGAGTGAGCATGGCCGCATGGCCTTCGTTCATGTGGAACTTGCGAAGATTTGTGAAGCCGAGCGCCCGCAGCATTCGCACGCCGCCGATGCCGAGCACAGCTTCCTGGATGAGGCGATATTTCTGTTCGCCGCCGTAAAGATGATCGGTGAGCGCACGATCCTGTTCGGCATTCTCTTCGAGGTCGGTATCGAGCAGAAACACGGGGATTTCGTGGCCGGTGACACCGCGCACGAGATATTGCCAGCAGGCGATATGAACTTCTCGATCTTCGACGTGAATGCTGACTTTCGGCGTGAGGCGCTGAGTGTGCTGGTCGATCGCCCAATTGGCGGAGTTTTCGTGCTGCGTGCCATCGGGATCGAGCGATTGCACGAAATACCCCTTGCGATGAAGCAGCGTGACTGCGACGGCGGGAAGCCGCAAATCGGCCATGCTGCGGAGCGTGTCCCCTGCGAGTACGCCAAGTCCCCCGCTGTAGGTGGGAACCGCCGCCTCCAAGCCGATTTCCATGGCGAAGTACGCAATCCGTTTCTGATAATCCACGACAATCCTTCCTCACACACCGGCGATGACGAACACGAAACTGCGCCTGCTCGCAAATGCCGGATTCACCGCACAAAGATGGCCACTATACGGCAGGGCCAACATTCGCACCATAGATGGGAACATGGTGTGTGAGGCTGATTCGCTGTGCAAATATCGCAGTTAGCGCACCCAGCGCCCGCCCACGCAGACTTCCCGGATTGCCGAGTTTCCCGTGCCGAGGATGAACGCATCAAGAAGCGTGTTTTCATCCCATCCTGCGAGCGCAGGGGCATTCAAGTCGACCGCCAGAAGGTCCGCCCACATGCGAGGTTCGATTTTTCCGGTGCGAAGGCCGAGGCTGCGCGCGCCGTTGATCGTGCCGATCTCAAAGAGTTTCTTCGCAACGTTTCCACTCTCGTCCATGCAGCAGCCGCGCTGCTCGCGTGCAAGACGCTGAACGTATTCGAGCCAGCGGAGCTCCTCGTTCATGCAGAGGCGCGTGTTGGCATCCGTGCCGATGCAGGCGCAGGCGCCGGAGCGCATCATGCGCGGGAGATTGGCGATGCCGTCGCCAAGATTCGCTTCGCTGAGCGGACAGATGCCGATGTTGCCGCCCTTGTCGATGAATTCGTCCAAGTCCGCTGCGGCGGTGTGGGTGCAATGAATCGCGGTGAACAATGGACTGATGGTGAGGGATTCGTTGAAGAGCGCCATGGGCGTTTTGCCGTATCGATCGACGCAGGCCTGAATTTCCTGCTTCTGCTCTTCCACGTGCATATGGAAGACAAGATTGCGGCGAAGGGATTCGGCGTGAATGGCAATGATGTCTTCGATCGGGACAGCGCGAATGGAATGGGCGACAGCACCAAGAGTTTGTGCAGGACCTTTCAGCCTGCCTGAAAGCACATCCATGCGACCCCAGTATTCATCGACACTCTCGCCGCGAAAACGAAGCTGGCCACCCTTGAGCGGCTGATCCACGCCGCCTGTCTTGTAGTAAGTGTTCAGAAAAACCAGACGAATGCCGGCTTGAGCCGCTGCGTCAAGAATCACGTCATCAAGCGTGAAGCCGCGTTGAGACGCATCGTGATGAACATAGTGAAACTCTCCCACTGTCGTGATGCCAGCCGCAAGCATTTCGTTGAACGCCTGAACCGTGAGCGTGAGCAGTTTTTCGCGATCAAGCGAATTGACGAGTGTGTACATCGCTTCACGCCAAGTCCAGAAACTGCCCGCGCCCTCAGGCGGAGGAAAACGCTCACCGCGGCCACGCAAGCCGCGCTGGAAAGCGTGGCTGTGCACGTTGACGTAGCCGGGCAGGAGCGCGCGATTGTGCAATCGGCGTGTGATCGGACCATCGATGTTTCCAACTGCAGCGATACGCCCGTTGGCGTCGATTGCGACCCGTGCGCTGCGTTCAAAGCGCTCGCCGGTCCACGTGAGGTCAGCTTCAAGAATCTGTGAATGTGACATGCCCGCCATTGGCGAGTTATGCTAGCAGATCGTTCATTGTGCGAAGCCAGATTGTTGCGGTCTTTCTTTGGCTGCAACGAGCAACTGCGCAAGATATTCCAGGTTCAACACACATGCCGACCAAGACCAACACTCGTCGATCACATCGCTCCGCACCCGCACGCAAGCCCGTGATGCCTGAAGACCTCACTCGCTTTCACATGGTGCTTGATCCGCAGATTTCGCCTGATGGGGCCACGCTCGTTTTCTGCAAGAAGCACATCAATTCAGAGAAAAATGAGTACGTGACGAATCTGTGGATGCAGCAGACGAACGCGAAATCTGTGAGCTCGCCGACGCAGTACACAAACGGAGGAAAGGATTCACACCCGCGATTTTCGCGTGATGGCTCCACGATTGCGTTCATCAGCGCGCGGGAGAAAACCAAGCCGCAGATTTATGTGATCAATGCACCGATGCAATCCACGGGAAGCGCGGGTGGGGAAGCGCGTGCGCTGACGAATTTTCCCGAGGGCAGCATCGGCACGTTCAAGTGGTCGCCGGATGGAAAAACCATTGCAGCAACATTCCGCACACAGGATCCGGAATGGACAGAAGACGCAGGCAAGAAACGCAAAGAAAAAAATCTCTCCGACCCGCCGCGCGTGCTTAATGACTGGTGGTACCGGCTCGATGGCGACGGGTACTTCAATGCACAGCGATATCACCTGTACACCATCGACGTGGCAACGGGCAAGCACATGCTTGTCTATTCCCGCGACACGCTTGGTGATTTCACGTTCGATTTCTCGCCTGATTCCACGCGACTGGTCATCGCCACCAATCGTCACCCGAAAGCCATGATTCGTGCTGACACGTTTGAGCTGCTCGTGCTGAACTTGAAAACACACAAGCTCACTTCAATTTCCGACCTTCCTCCCGGGCCGAAAGCGTACCCCGCGTGGTCGCCCGACGGCACACACATCGCCTACGCCGGCCGCGTGAGCGGAATGGATGGCATCTACGATACAGAGAATATCGAGCTTTTCGTGTGCGACGCGATGAAGGGCGGCACGAAGAGCCTGACTGAAAAGACGGATTACTGCCTGATGGCGGCCGCATTGAGCGATCTTGCGGACGTTGATTTTGCGCCCAAGTTCGCATGGTCGCCGGATTCGAAGCGTATTTACATGCGGATCGGCTGGCACGGGTGTTCACACATCGGGTCGGTGTCTGCGAGCGGCGGAAAAATTTCGCTGCACACGTCCGGGCAGGCGGCCTACAGCTTCGGCACCATTTCCGAAGACGGAAAGGTGATGGCGATGACGGTGACGACGCCGGGCATGCCATCGGAGCTTGCAGTGGCATCCACGCGGGGCGCAAAATTCAAGGTGACGCGAATGAGCGACTTCAATCGTGACGTGCTGAGTTCACTGAATGTGTCACCGATTGAATCACACTGGGTGACTGCGGATGATGGATGGAAAACGCAGACGTGGGTGATCAAGCCGCCGGGCTTCACACCGTCAAAGCGATATCCAGCAATCATCGAAGTGCATGGCGGGCCGCACGCGCAGTATGGCATCGGGATGTTCCATGAGTTCCAGGTGTTGGCATCGCGTGGGTATGTTGTGGCGTTCTCAAACCCGCGCGGATCGAAGGGATACGGCCGCGACCACTGCGCTGCAATTCGCGGGGACTGGGGCAATCGGGATTGGGCGGATATTCAGGCGGTGACGAAGTTCGTGAAATCATTGCGCTATGTGAACCCCAAGCGCGTGGGCATCACGGGCGGTTCGTATGGCGGATACATGACGAACTGGGCGATCAGCCACAGCCACGAATACAAGGCCGCGATCACCGACCGCAGCGTGAGCAACATTGTCACGCTATGCGGCACGAGCGATTACGCTGATCTTCCTGATCTGTATTTCCCGGGCAATTCGTGTGACAAGATCGAGAAGCGTTGGGCG
>DASZQE010000102.1:0-6343 GCA_035550175.1 Phycisphaerales bacterium
TATCGGGGTGATGCTGAAGCTGCTCGGCGAGGTCGGCGAGGCTGATGACAAAGCGAATAGCCTGGACAAAGTCGGCGAAGCTGCAGGTTCGCTGAAGCGCATCGCCGGTGCGAGACCAGTTGGGGAGTTCCTGCAAACGCGCGGTGATGGTCTCGTCGGTGAGCTTTTCCATTGACACTGACACTATACGAGCGAAGTCGGTGATGGTCCAAAAGACACTGGTGTGCGGCGTCTGTGGATCGCAGCACCTGCGAAATTTTCTCCATACACTTTCCGACATGCGACGAGATTTGTGTTGCGTCATTCTGTGTGTTGCGATCGCGACCACACTTGCGGGCTGCAGCAGGAATCCGGGAAACACGTCCTACAGCGTGAACGGCCGGGAGCAGGTCACGATCAAGGGGAAGACTTTTTCGCTCGAAATGGCGTCGGACAGCGATTCTCGTGATGAGGGGCTCATGGGCCGGACGGAAATTCCCGCGGGGATGGGCATGCTGTTTGTCTTTCCAGAGTCCGGAATGCAGTATTTCTGGATGGGGCACTGTCTGACGGACATGGACATCATTTTTCTGGACGCGCGGGGCCATGTGACGGCGACGCATGCGATGAAAGCCCAAAGTCCGCAAAGAAGCGACGAGAGCGATGACGCCTATCGGAGGCGAATGGGGACGTATTCGAGCGGATTGCCCGCCATGTTTGCGATTGAGTTGCCTCCCGGCTCGCTCGAGGAACTCAAGGTCCGAGTAGACGACCGAATAGATCTTGACACGACGCGGCTTAAGGCGATGGCCCGGTAAGCCGATGAGACGAGGACAGGTTCGCGGTTTCGGCGATCGGCGACGTATCGACGAATGCCATTATCCGCGAAATGCACTGACCGACGAAGTCCCGCGTGCTGAAACAGCGCGAACGTGAGCTGCACGGATGCAACACCTATGGAACGTGGTTGTGGCGGCGCTGAGCGACGAAACGGCGCAGGCCGAGCAGCGATGCAGCGAGCTGAGCGAGCAACTGCCGGGAGTGGCGAATTTTTCGCTGATCCAGAAGACGGCGCTCGAGACGCAATCGCTGGAAGGCGTGGATGCGGTGGTGCTGATTGCGGCATCAAACGCATCACAGTCAACGGTGATTCCGCTCTTGGCGACGATCGAGGAAGCGGGCGTGCCGGTGATTGCGCTGCTTGACGCGAATCCGGCGGGAGACAACCCGTTCACGTTCGGAGGAGCGATCGTTCACACGCAGAGCGAGAAGATTGAATTGATCGCGGCGAGCCTGCGGGGCATTCTGCACAGGCAAAGCACCGTAAGACAGCTTCGCAAGGAACTCGCTGTGGCGCAGCGCTTCCACGGCGGATTGAAGGGTGAGATCAGCAAGATGCACGAGGAGCTGCAACTGGCAGCGATGGTGCAGCGAGAGTTCCTGCCAAGAGAAGTTCCCTCGCTGCACGGCGTGCAGATCGCAGCGCTGTGGCGGCCGACCAACTATGTATCGGGCGACATTTACGATGTGACACGGCTGGACGAGGATCATGTGGGAATCTTCATTGCGGACTCGGTGGGGCATGGAGTTCCGGCAGCGCTGATGACGATGGTGATCTGCCTTTCGCTGGTGACGAAACACGTCACGTCAAACGCATACAGGATTCTCCCGCCTTCCGAAGTGCTGAGGCACCTGAACCAGGAAATGATTCGAAGACAGGGCCTCACGACACGCTTTGCGACCGCTGTGTATGCGGTGGTGAACTGCAGAACAAGGACGGTGAGCATCGCAGGAGCGGGCCATCCCCCACCACTACGGCTGATGGGCGATGGGCAATCGGAATTGATCGAGACACAGGGTGGCCTGCTCGGGATCTTTCCCGATGAGCAGTTCCCGCAGGTTGACATTGATCTGGGCGTGAACGATCGACTGCTCTTCCACACAGATGGATTTGAGCAGGCATTTCCGACGGCCACTTCAGACACATATGGGCGACGACTTCCGACGACGCGATATCGTGACGAGTTCGATCGGCTGATTGCGTGTGCAACGCCGGAGGCTATGACACAGATGATTTCTGAGCGGTTGGACGACCAGCAGGGATCCCTTCACCAGGTGGATGACCTGACGCTGATCTGCCTGATGGCAGGCCCGCTGGTTGAAGGCGAACCGAAAGACGGGACAGAGGATTCCATCGCTGTGAACATTGCGGCGTGATGAAGCCGACGATTCGGCCGTAAGAAATTCAATTGAAGATCGTTCTATGGACAGAAGCGCACAGGCGGTGTGTACTGTGTGCGCGGATGTCGCTGCGCAGGCGGGACTGCGACCAACCCTGAAGAAAGAAGACGAGAAACACCGGAGGCTGACATGAGCGTGCAACGGACGGCAGCGGCGGCAATGTTGTTTGTGGTGCTGTGTGCAGCGGGATTGCTCCGGGGAGAGTCGCCTGCGCCGACGCGGAGCGATTCGCAGTATGAATCGCTGAAAGACCAGGCTGAGAAACAATACGCGGATGGGAATTATTCACGCGCGAAGAGCACCTATGAAAATGCCACAAAGCTGGAATTGAGCGTTACGGACTCACGGTGGGTGACGTTCCGCATTGCGGACTGCCAGTGGCGTGCCGATGCGGAGACGCAGAATTCCGATACGACGCAGATTGAGGAAGCGCAACGTCAACTCGAGAACGTGATTCGTGAGTACACGAAAGTTGAGGACCGGGACATTGTGTGGGTAAGTGCGGAGGAATCGCTGGGCGATTTCTGGTGGAGTCGATCGCGGTCGCAGAATTGGGGATCGGCGTGGCCGTATTACCAAGCGGCACTGGATTACTGGGCGGGATCGGCGGATCTGGACGCAGCGCGCGAGCGGTATTTGAATATCGTGTGGAAGGCGGCGGAACCGGCGTGGATGCTGGCGAACAACTATCAGTACTGGTGGCATCAGCTTCCGATCGAGGTGTGCGACAACGCAGTGAAGATCGCAAAGAGCGATGAGGAGAAGTCGCACGCGCATTACCTGACGGCGATCTATCTGCGGCAGCAGGGCGGAAGCATGCAGAGCCAGCAGCGGATCGGCAAGGAATTGGAATCGGTGATCGCGCTCGGGAAAAAGGCGAGATGGATGGATGACGCGCTGTTCATGTATGCGCAGTACATGGAAAGTACGGGGAACGCGACATTTGATGACAAGAACGGATGGCAGTGGAAGCCGGATTACGTGAAGGCTCTGGAGCTGTACCGGCGAATCATGAACGATTACCAGAAGGGCGAGACACCATATTTCGACCAGGCGAAGGCGCGGATTGAAAACATCACAGGACCTGCTGTGAGCGTGCATGTTTCAAATTTCTTCCTGCCGGATTCGGAGATTCAGTATTACTTGACGTGGAGAAACGTGCCGCGAGTGGACTTGACCCTTTACGCGGTGGATCTTTCCCGTGATGTGAAGTACCCGGCTGCAACGCAGAGTCTTGAACAGTGGATCGATTACGTTGATCTTTCGACCGCGGAAAAGGTGCGGACGTGGACAAAGGACACGGGTGATGATGGAACGCATGTGCCGGGGAATTCGCAAGAGGAATTGAAAGAGAAGCTGCCGATGGGGGCGTATGTGCTGGTGGCGCAAGCGGGCGACAAGAGCGAGAGAGCGTGCGTGCTGGTTTCGAATGCGTCGCTGATCGTGAAGGCGGTCAATGACAAGACGCTGGTGTTCTACACCGATGCAGTGAGCGGAGCACCGATCGCGGGTGCGCAGGTGCAGGTGACGCAGACTCGCTGGAATAATCAGCAGCAGCTATCGCAGGCAGCAACGAAGACGACCGATGCGCAGGGATTATGCCTGTTTGAACCCGGCGATTTTCCGAGCCTGCCGAAGAACATGTACGGCCAGTACTACGTTGGGGCGAAGATGGAGGGCAGACAGGCTTTCGCAGTGAGTTCGATGCAGATGTATTCGGCGGGTCATGAGCCGTGGAAGATCTATGCGTTTACCGACCGACCGGCGTACCGACCTGAAGACACTGTGCATTGGAAGTTATTTGCACGACAGTGGACGAGTGCGGGATTCGTGACGCCGAAGGATGCGGTGATTGAATATCAGATCAATGATCCGCAGGGCGCGAAGCTGAAAGAAGGAACGGCGGAGTTGAACGCATACGGATCGGCATGGGGGGAATTTGAGTTGTCAAAGTCATCGCCCCTCGGGGCGTATCAAGTCACTTTCTGGAACGCTGGGAAGAAGCAGCACATCGGATCGGCGACGTTATTCCGCACGGAGGAATATAAGCTGCCTGAGTATCAGGTGACGGTGAAGCCGCCGATGGACGAGGGCAAACCCAAAGCGTATCTGCTCGGCGAGACGGTTCAACTGGACATTCACGGTGAGTATTACTTCGGCGGGCCCGTGGCGAATGCCACCGTGGAAGTAGTTGTGAAACAGCGGCCGTATTACCAGTGGTGGAGGCCGACGCGCGAATATCCGTGGGTGTATGACGAGCAGAATCCGTATCGATACTGGTATGGCGGCGGTCAGGTTGTGAAACAGGAGACGTTGCACACCGATGCGCAGGGCAACGCAAGTCTGAGTCTTGAAACGGATGCGAATGCCTCACAGGATCAGGAATATGACGTTGAAGCGCGAATGGTTGACGCTTCGCGACGGGAGATCACAGCGAACGGGATAGTGCGCGTGGGCAAACAGACGTATTCCGTGCATCCGCAACCAGAACATACCTTGTACAAACCTGGAGACAAGGCGACGGTTCAATACACAACGATTGATATCAATGATCAACCTGTGTCGGTTGAGGGCACCGTTCGCGTGACACGAGAGGTGTACAGCGAGGTGTGGGTTGATCCGAACGGACGAGATGTGACTGGAAGTGAATTGTGGAATTTGAAGTCAGCGGGGATTTTCCCGCCGGCGCCGCCGAGGCCGGACATGCCTGCGTGGCGAATGAAGTCTGCGGGATACACAAGCGAAGAAATTCTGACGCAAACCGTGAAGACCGATGACAAAGGTGAAGGGGAACTGGTTTTCACGCCGCAACAGGAAGGGTATTACAAAGTTTCGTGGGTGAGCCGTGATCGCAACATGATGCCGATCACAGCGGACACATGGGTGTGGGTGGTGACGAATGACACGACAGCGCTGGCGTATCGCACGAACGGATTGGACATTATCGTGGACAAGGACACATTCCGATCGGGCGTGAACGCGCCGGTGATGATTTCCACGCCAACAAATGATCGGTATGTGCTGTTCAGCGTTGAAGGCAATGACCTGTACAGCTATCAGGTGGTTCACGTAACAGGGAACGTGAAGCTGATCAACGTGCCGATCGACCAGCGGCACATTCCGAACGTTTATCTGAACGCTGCGATGATGCAGGACGGGCAGATGTATGCGGATCAGGAGAGTGTGACGATTCCGCCCGTGGAGCAGTACCTAAAGGTGGATGTGAGCGCAAACAAGTCTCAATATCAACCGCAGGAAGAGGGCACACTGACGGTGACAACGAAGGATGCGGACGACAAGCCGGTGTCGGCGGAGGTCGCGCTTGCGCTTGTGGATGAGTCGGTGTACTTCATTCAGCAGGATTTTGCAGGTGACCCGCGGCCGTTCTTCTTTGAGCAGAGGCAGGGACAGTATGTGCGGACGGACAGCACGGCGAGTCAGCGAGCGTTCATTCGATTGGTGAAAAATGCGAAGGGAGAAGTTGTGGATGTGAGGATGGTGGGAACTGCTTCGCAATTAAGTCATGACGAGCCAAGAGAAGCCGGAGCCAAGGAGTTATATGCATACAATGGCATGGGAATGGGAGGCGGCGGAGGAATGGATGGCTATGGTGATTACGCCAGGAGCGTGTCCGCCGAAGCGGCGCCGATGGCGCGACGGGAGATGGGGAAGACGGCTGCGCCTCCTGTTCCACCGGGAAGTGTTGCGGGACGAGCAAATGGTCAGCTCGATTCAATGGAAGCAAAATTGGGAATGCCGGTAGCTGGCGGGGAGGTCGGCGGGGACAAGCCTGGTGAGAATCCGGTCCAGGTGCGAAGCGATTTCCGCGCGACACTGTTGTGGGAGCCGGCAATTGTTACGAGCGAGAATGGCACAGCGCAAGTGAAGACGAAATATGCGGATTCGCTGACTGCATGGAAGGCTGTGGCGCGCGTGGTTGGCGCAGGTAATCAATTCGGTATGGGCGAAGCGCGGACGCAGACCAAGCTGCCGTTGATTGCCCGTTTGCAGGCGCCGCGATTTTTCACGGTCGGCGACGAGGTGACAATTTCAGGCGTGATCAACAACAACACGGACCAGGCGATGAAGGTGACGCCGAAGCTTGAAGCAGAGGGGGTGGACA
>DASZQE010000103.1:0-2424 GCA_035550175.1 Phycisphaerales bacterium
CAGGGATCTGGGGTGTATGCCTTGAACTCGCTGGGCTCCGCGCATCCGACGGCATTGCAAACGGACATGTTCCCGTTGCATCGCACATTCAGCGAATGGAAGAACAGCTACTACAGCACGATCGGCGTGCAGCACAACGGGCGATTCGGAGGCAACCACATCAACAACCCGGATTTCATCGCCAACGGAACGGCGGGGATCATGAAGGATTGCCAGGACTGCCACATGCCGGATCAGGTGGGTGTGGGCTGTGTGTTCGGTTCGCCGGCATTTCCAGTTCGGCAAGACGTTCCGCAGCACAGTTTCATTGGTTCCAACACATGGGTTCTGAACGCCATTCGAACCATGGATTCGGACGGAAACGGCTCGCCGGATTACTCGGACGGCGAGACGGGATTGAGTGATGACAACGTGAATTCGGCGATCACGAGAAACATCGACATGCTGGAAAAGGCGTCGGACATGACTCTGACACTCATCGGCACCAACAGCATGAGAGTCCGCGTGATCAACCGAGGCGGACACAAGTTGCCGACGGGATTTCCGGACGGACGACGAGCATGGTTGAACGTGAAATATTACGACTGCTTTGAACACCTGATAGCAGAGAATGGGCATTATGACTGGGGCACAGCCACGTTGACCAAGAACGACACGAAGGTATACGAGATTCAGCTTGGCATTCAGGGTGCGGCGTATGCGGCAAGTGTCGGACTTCCGGAAGGTCCGACCCACCATTTCCTGCTTGCGAATCAAGTGGTGAAGGACAACCGGATTCCATCGGCTGGGTGGTTCAGCCCGGGGTCAGAGCTGGACCAGACGAAGCCGGTAGGTGCGACGTATCAGAGCGGGCAGCACTGGGATGACACGAACTACTCGATCCCTGCAGCGGCAAGGCACGTGATCGTGACGTTGAACTATCAGGTCACATCCAAGGAATTCATCGAGTTCCTGCGGGATGCCAATACGACGGACACAAGCGGACAAGTTGCGTATGACCTCTGGGTTGAATACGGAATGAGCGCTCCGGTAGTCATGGATCAGGAAGAACTGTTTCTTCCGAATCCCGTGGATCTGAATCAAGATGGGCAAATCAATATTGATGACCTGACGGCGATAATCCTGCAGTGGGGGTCATCGTGCCCGTGCAGTGCGGATATCAATCATGACGGACAAGTCAACATTGATGACCTGACGGCGGTGATCCTGGCGTGGGGATCGTGTTAGGAACCAGATATTCCAATGCAGAAAAATGAGGTTTTTTGGTGAAAATACAGGAGATTTGTTGTTTGCAAAGTTGCCAGTGATTTGTTGCATGCATGAAGGCGTGTGATATAGTCCTGATAATGTGGGGAGGGCAGTCGCGGTACGTACGCGGTGCCGAATTTCGTGGAAGAGTGGAAGAGTAGAGAGCACAATCAGGCTGGATGCTGATTCAGGAGGAGAAGGTTATGCCTGCGAACCGGAATCGTTATGCACTGGTTGCATTGAGTGCAGTGGGCGCATTGGTTTGCGCTGTCGGCGCCGAGCGTGCGGATGCCGGCGTGGTGATGTCCATTTCCGTGAACAATGTTGCTGTTGTCACGAATGCTGCACTTGGCGGCCCGGTCGGCGGACCACCGATCTTCACGTATGACCCTGATTTCACACAGGCGGGCGTGTTCAAACTGACCGGCGACGTGAACATGGTCAATATTGGAAACACTCACGGCATGAATACGCCGGTGTCGATTGAGAATCTCAGCGGGGGCACGCTGAATTTCGTCATCACGTTTGTTGGCGACCTGACTTTCAATCCCGGCAACACATTGAACTGGACAGACAGCTCAAGCTGGTCTCTCGGCGGCCCGGATGGGCAAACGCTGACGACGCTGGGCTTCAACAACCCAGGACCGGATGGCGATTCGTTGTGGACAGCCATGGCTGACGGTGTCGACGTGAACGCGATCTGGGATGACCCGACAGGGTTGAGTGGCAGCGGATCCTCACTGGGCGTTTCCAGTGAAAATGGAACGATTGCCGCAATCAACAGTTCGATCGGCATTCGCCTTTCATTCAGCTTGTCGGCGGGTGGAATTGCAACAGTCAGCGGTGGATTCATGCTGACGCCGGCGCCCGGAGCGATGGCACTGCTCGGCATGGCTGGACTTGTCAAGAACCGACGCCGTCGGGCTTGATTGACGATTCTGCAACATGCATTGTTACCCGCACCGGATCAATTGGTCCGGTGCGGTTGCTTTTGGGGAAACGCATCATGCGGAGCGGATTTCGCGGGCGGCATGCAGCTCGGAGGAATCGATGATGTTGAGTCTTGCGGCGGCGAGCAGTTGCGCAAGACCGATGGCATCATGTTCATCAAATGCGGACAGATCCCACGAATCGACATCGAGCACACCATACACGTGTGAGCGTTCATCAAAGAGC
>DASZQE010000104.1:0-4670 GCA_035550175.1 Phycisphaerales bacterium
GATTGCCCCTTCTTGAACACTTCCTTGTCCATCAATTGTGTGATCCGCTCAGCGCGCGTCAGCACGTTGCGGTGTGCGTTCAATCCTGCGGGTTTGGTTTTCAGACTTCCGTGAATGCTCATGTCTTGCTCTTGCCTTTCCGGCACCACAGGCGTTCTGCATTACCACGGTTTGCCGTCATACAGCTTCGGGTACGCGTCGTGCAGATTTGTGGTGCCGTGCTTGTTTGCTTTCCAGCTATCCCCGATCTCGTGAATCCTCTGCTCCAGGTTTTTCACAACCGGCGTGCTTCGCTCGCCGACTCTGAAGCCCGGGCAGGCAATCACCAGATATCGAGAACTGACATTCTTACGAGGAATCACGTAGGTTTCAAGTCCCTCAGACCGGCAATACTCAGCCAGCCGTGTAGCCCCATCCTTGGTCGTTTCCGCAAGAACAAAGTAGTTTTCCCCCTTCTCACGCACATCTGCGTTCAAATCCGCCCATTGAGCCTTTGGCAGCACTCGAGGCTCTGTATACGTGGTCGGCTTCACCTCTTCGGCGCTATCTTCGGAAATCGTGCTCTTGCTCCCAAGATCACCCATTCCCCCACCGCTCTCGCTTGATCTGTTTTCCAACGCATGCGACGGAAGGAACGGCTCATTGACGCTCGATTCATTCGCAGCAGATTGTCCCCGTTTGACACCGACCGAATACGCCAATGCAAGGCACAGAACCATGAATGCCCCGACAACAAAGATGTACCCGATCGGCACTCTCACAACACGCCCAGCCGACAACCACTCCGGGAACGGGCTTTCAGAACCTGCGCTGCGTTCAGGGCGCTCGGACTCTTGGTCGTTGCTCGGCGCGCTCATGCTGCGCTGCAACTGCATTCGCTCGTAAAGCGCAGGTTTTGAACTCTTTCTGCTCATCGCGGTTCTTGCAGCATCTTAGACCAAACTTCACACCGCGTTTCAATTTTCCGACTTGTCCACGACCACTCCCGCCGATGCAGTGCCGATCACGCTGGCCACTGCGTATTCGCCTGCATGGCTCAGGCTCACCATCCATGTGTCTATTCCCTTTTCCTTTGCGAGTTCAGCGCATTTCCCGTTCAAAAGAATCACCGGCTCGCCGCTCGGCATGCGCTCAACGCCGATATCCCGCCAACTGATCCCGCTTGCCCACCCCGTCCCCAGCGCTTTCAGCACAGCCTCCTTGCATGCAAATCTGACCGCATATCGCTCGGCCCTGCGTCCGCTCCCCGAATCGGCATACCCTTGCTCCGCTTCCGTGAAGCATCGCTCGGCAAATCGATCGCCGTGCTCCTCCAGCATGCGGGCAATCCGTGAAATCTCCACGATGTCGATCCCATGCGCCACAACAGTCATATTCGCCATCCTAACCGCCTCACTTTTCGGCCGCTTCAATTACATTCGGCCCGTACCATGCACGGATGTCAGAATCCTCGCAACAGCATCTTCAGGCCGCTGCCGAATCACTCAAATCCCGACCGATCTCCTGCGCAGTTCTCACGGTCTCCGACACTCGAACGCTTCAAACCGACACCGGTGGCTCCCTCATCATTTCCCACCTTGAGAAAGCCGGCCACAGAGTCTCCCAACGTGAAATCGTCAAGGATGAACCGCATCAGATCGGCGTCTGTCTCACCAACTGGCTCAATCTGCCCGACATCCACGCCATTCTCACCACCGGCGGAACCGGCATTGCCCGCCGCGACACCACCATCGAAGTTGTTCGCTCGCTGATCACCACCGAACTTGAAGGCTTCTGCGAACTCTTCCGCATGATCAGCTACTCGCAGGTTCAGGCCGCAGCCATGCTTTCCCGCGCCGTCGCCGGCCTCGTGGTTCGACCCCCGCAGCTCGGGTGCGATACATTCATTTTTTCCATGCCCGGTTCAACGAACGCAGTCGAAACCGCCATGTCCAATCTCATCATTCCGCAGCTCCCGCACCTCGTCTGGGAACGCACACGCTGATCACAGCTCTCAGCTTTTCTCCCAAGCCACTTTCGATTGCATAATCCCGCCCCACGCATCCGGCCATTGCCGCGCATCCAGAACCACAGGCTGCACGCCGATCGCCATCATCACCGCAACGCGCAGCTCCAGCACTCCCAATCTTCCTGCCGATTGATCACCGATCGGTCCGCGCATGCCGTTCCTGTGCATGTCACTGACTCGCACGCTCACAAGGTGCGCAGCATGTCCATGCACGACCTTTACTGGATCATCCCCATTTGCAATCGCAGCTGCGACATCAATCCCCACTCCGATCACTCCCGACATTTCCCAGTTGTGAACCGGCAGCCCGAAATCCGCAATCTTCACTCCGTACTTTGCTGCATAGTTTCCGATCGCGCTCACAACGCTGCTCAAACCCGCATCATTGTCAACTCCATTTGATGCACTGTTTGATCCTCCCTCGGATTTCCTCGCAGGAAAGCAGAGGCTGACCGCAACCCGCCCCAGGTCGCTCGCCAGTTCTATCGCGCCGCACACCGCCGCCACAGCTCGATCCACCCGCTCCGGATCAACGAAATGCTCCGTTGGAACCCAGCAATCCACGCCCGCTGCCGTCAATTCCAGCCGTTTGAGTGTCGCTGCGAGATCTCGTCTTCCGCTCTGGTCCAGGTCTTTCGGCCGGGTTCCCGCTTGAAGCGAACTCAGTTGCGCATGCCGAAACCCTGCGCTCGACAATCGAGACAGTGATTCCCGCACATCGTCTCCAAGCGCCGCAATCGTCGGCGCCAATGGCGGAATCGAAACCGCTTGCTGATAGTCCAATGGTCCCTTCACGTGCGCAAAGCTACACGCTCTCGATTCTTCCGCCAACTGCGCATCAGCGACTAACTCGGTCTACCATTTCCCCATGACTGCGCTTGAGCCGCTTCTTGATGTTCAGCTTCTTCACCACCCTGTGACGGTCATTCCCTTCGATCCCTTTCCCTCGCCCGCCGGCGCGGAATGCATCTTTCTCGGCCGAACTCGCATGGAAACACATCCCGTTCACGGCGTGCTTCGCCGCCTCAGCTACGAAGCCTATGAATCCATGGCCATCAACATTCTCAATGAACTGGCCCGATCTTCTGTGCATCAGCACGGCACTATGGCCATCCGTCTTCACCACGCGCTCGGCGAAGTCCCCATCGGCTGCGCCAGCGTCCTCGTGCAGGTCGTGGCCGGTCACCGCGACATGGCTTTTCAATCCTGTCGTTTCCTCATCGACCAGTTGAAATCTCGCGCGCCCGTCTGGAAGCGCGAAGTCTGGGCCGATGGAACCACATGGTCACAAGGCATTCCAGTCATCCCGATTCACTCGAAAGCCGTCTCATGATCCGCATCACCAACACTCTCCTCTGGCTCACACTCATCGCACTCGTCGGCACGATCATCGCCACCGCTGTGTCTGCCGGCGCAGTCTTCTCCACGCTTCCGAAAATGCACCTGCATCTCGATCAATATTCCGCATATCCCGCGAACCATCACGGTCTGCTCGCTGCAGGTCATGTCATGGACAATGTCTTCGCAGTCGTCAATCCGGCTGTCCTCGTCGCAGCGCCGCTCGCCTGCGTCCTCATGATTCTTGCCACTATCTTGATGAACCCCCTTCCCGGCAGGCTCATACGGATCTTTGCCTGCCTCTTCCTCTTCGCAGCCGCAGCCGTCATGCTCCTTTACCAGATCATGAACGTCCCGCGAATGAACCAGCATCTCGTCGCCTACCGCCAGGCCGCAGCCGCCGGCGACATCGAAACCGCCGACGCCGAGCATGCCGAGTTCACCGGCCTCCACAACATGACCGACATGTTCTTCCAGGCTTCTTCCGGCGCGCTCACGCTCGCTGTCGTGTGTTGGGCGTTTGGGTCACCTGCAGTAAAACCGCAATCTCATCAACACTAATTCACCCTCCGCACGCGGTACACTTCCGCAATGCCCGCAACAAAAAAACGCCCTGCGAAACAACCGCTTGCACACTCAAAAACACCTGCTCTTCCGCGTAAAACGTCCGCACAGATCGCCCGCGCCAAAAAACTCTTCTCCGCTTTGAAGAAACTCCATCCCGAAGCTCGCTGCGAACTCGACTACCGCTCTCCGCATGAACTTCTCATTGCGACCATCCTCTCTGCTCAGACCACCGATGTCGCGGTGAACAAAGCCACTCCCGCGCTCTTCAAGGCGTTTCCCACACCGCTCGCCTTTGCCAAAGCCTCGTCCGAGCAAATCGAGCCCTACGTAAAAACCCTCGGGTTCTTCCGCATGAAAGCCAAATCCGTTCACGAAGCCATGAAAGCTGTTGTGGAGCGATTCGGCGGCAAAGTGCCCCAGACAATGGATGAACTCCTCACCCTTCGCGGTGTGGCCCGCAAGACCGCCAATGTCGTGCTCTCCAACGCCTTCGGCATCAACCAAGGCGTCGTCGTCGATACCCACGTCACACGCCTCGTCCAGCGTCTCGGGCTTTCAAAAGAGACCGACCCGAAGAAAATCGAACTCGATCTCATGAGTCTCTTCCCGCAGAAAGACTGGGGACTGCTCAGCCATCTCCTCATCTTCCACGGCCGTCGCTATTGCAAAGCTCGGAACGATCTGTGCCATCAGAATCCCGCCTGCAAAGAATTCTGCTCAAACGCCCGGACAACTTCCAAGACATCCTCAGCGAAAA
>DASZQE010000105.1:0-5163 GCA_035550175.1 Phycisphaerales bacterium
TCCGCAGCCTGACTGTCGGCCCGCAGACGCGCATCATGAAATACCGGCCCGAACGACCGATGCACGAGCGCTATGACACAGTGGAGAACTTCCTCACGTCTGCACAGAACACTGAGATCACGCAGATCAGCCAGCTCGTCAATACGTTCTTCCGCTGGGAATTCAATTCGTGTGAATCGATTCTGAAGGATGGCGTGATTTCACCGATTGATTACGCCAATGCGTGTCCGGATGTGGCGATCATTTCATTGCACGTGCATTTTCCGTGGGCCATGCTCTCGTTGCTCAAGTGGTCGCTGTTCTGCGCCACGACTGGCAGGAAGATGGCGATCGACCTGGAGCAGCGGCGATTCTTCACGGTCGGCGACCGCACGGATCTCAACTACACCCAGAAGCTCACGGAGTACCAGAAACTCACGGATGAATATTTTGAAGTTTCGCGCTTCAATGAATTCTGCGCAAAGAATCTTTCGCACCTTGATGAAGTCGCATTCGAGTATTTCACATCATCGGATTTCGACACGCACCTGATTCGCTCGGTCGCGGAGACATTCCGCCCGCACGAGCATGATTATTTCATTTCGGCGTATCGGCATATGTTTTCGCAGTGGGCTGCGGCGCATTCAGCGGCGGCGACGGTATGAGAATTATGAGTCGGACATTCTGCAAAAAATTGAAAACACCCAAGCCGAAGCTCGGGTGTTCCCATTTTCCTGTTGCTCTGTTTGAAAATCCGAAGACTCGCAATTTCGCAACAGGCTGTCTTGTTCCCCACTCGCATCTACTTTTGCAGCGCATGATGAAAATGGCGTGAACTTTGTCTGGATTCCGCATCATTTTCACTTCTGCCGATCGGCGCCTATCCTCTCTTCAACGTGACTTCTCCGATCATCATTCTGGGCGCTGGCGCAGCGGGGTTGACGGCCGCACGGACGCTTGTTGAGGCCGGTAAGTCGCCGATCGTAGTTGAAGCCCGCGATCGCATCGGGGGTCGCATCCACACCATTCATGATCCGCTCGTGCCTATTCCAGTTGAGCTTGGCGCGGAGTTCATCCACGGCCAGCCTGAATCCACCTGGAAACTTCTCCATGAATCCGGCCTGCCCGCTTATGACCTGCCCTTTGAACACTGGCAGCGACGCGGTCGAAAGCTCGTTCAAGCGGAGGACTACCTTGGCCAGCTCAGTGCTGCCATGCGAGGTCTGCCGCGTCTTCGCAAAGACATGCCTTTTGCGGAGTATTTGAGGACACATCACGCCGATCTTCCGCCGATCGTCCACAAGGCCGCATTGGATTTCGTCGGCGGGTTTGATGCCGCTGATCCGCAGCGCATCAGCGCGAAGTCCATCGCAGGCGAGATCAAAGGCATGGGCGAAGAGGGTGGCGAGATGCAGTATCGTCTGCTCACCGGATATTCGTCGCTGATGGATTTTCTCGCATATCCGAAGGGCAAGAAGAAGATCGACATTCGATTCAACGTTGCAGTGAAGGACATTCGCTGGAAGAAATCATCCGTGGAAATACTCTGCAGGTCCGGCGCCCGCCAATTCAAGATGCGAGCTTCACGAGTGATCTGCACGCTGCCGTTGGGTCTTCTGCAGCTTCCCGATGCTTCAACGGATGCGGTTCGCTTTGTTCCTGACTTGGCTGAGAAGCGAGCGGCAACCGCCAGGCTTGGTTTCGGCAGCGTTGTCAAGGTGATTTTCATTTTTCGCAGGGCTTTCTGGGAAGATCGGGCGTGGATACGCGCAGCGGGCGCGACGAACGCTCTGCGTGATGCATCATTCCTGCACGACATGAGTCAGTCGATTCCCACCTGGTGGACGATGCGGCCGTTTCGCGTGCCGATGCTCACCGGCTGGGCCGGCGGACCTCGCGCCGATGCGTTGCACGGATGTTCTGAATCTCATGTTTGCGAGCGTGGGATCGCATCGCTTGCGGCCATTTTTCGCAGGCGTCCCCACACGATACGCGAGCTGTTGCGCATGAGTTACGTCATTGATTGGGCACATGATCCATTCGCACGTGGGGCATACAGCTATGAATGCATCGGTGGACACCGTGCTCGTCAGATCCTGGCTCAATCTGTGCAGAACACGCTCTTTTTCGCAGGTGAGGGGGTTTCAACGCAAGGAGTGGCGGGAACAGTCGCAGGCGCGATTAGTACAGGGGAGCGTGCAGCGAGAGAATCTCTTGCATCACTTTGAGCGTCCGACCGAGCATTGTTCTTTTTGATAATCATCGCTTGGTCGTTTCATCCGACTTGATATGAATACCACACACATGCCGGCAAGAACTGCAGCGATTCCTCCATTTCTTACGAAACCGATTCCAGCCTGGATGACATTGCCCGCACTCGATGATGTCCACTCAATCGCATCCGCAGTCTTGCCATCCGTCACGTACACATAACGATCATTGCGATCGTGTACCCACCGAATTTCAAGCGTCACATTCGTTCGGCCGTCCGACTGCGGTTCGTTGGTGATTGTTGCAGATCGATAATCGGTTTCTTGTCCCCATTGCGTGATCATATTTTCCCACGCGCCATGAAATTGCTTTTGTAAGCCGGCATCGCACACATAGGAGAGTTCGTGCATTGAAACGCGACTTTCAACTCCCTTTGCATCGAAGACCACGATCGGCTGGCCGGACGTAACTTCGCGCTGTGAATTGATGAGCATTCGGTCGAGCGTACCGACCGCATTACCAGTGGAATCGTGCAGCGTTGCGCCGTTCACTTGCGGAAACATCGCGTACATGAACTTGTCCGGAATTGCATGTCCAGATGATTTTTCCCAGACCGTCGTCCATGTGGTTACAGGAAGGAGCAGACACAATCCCGCAAAACTTGCTGTCCATATCGCGCCGAAGAGCAAGAGCGTTCTAAGACCCCGTTTCATGCGAAACCATTTTAGACATTGAAGAGGAAATGCACGATGTCGCCATCGGCCATCACGTAGCCCTTGCCTTCGCTTCGCAGGCGTCCCGCTTCTTTGACCGCCTTTTCTGAGCCATGCTTGACCAGATCATCGAATGAGAAGCATTCAGCACGGATGAAGCCGCGTTCGATGTCCGAGTGAATCGCCCCTGCAGCCTGCGGCGCAGTTGCGCCGCGCACGATCTGCCAGGCCCGCACTTCCGGCTCGCCCGCAGTATAAAAACACGCCAACCCCAGCAATTCATTCACGGCTCGAGCCAAAGGACCGATCGCAGGTTCCTTCAGTCCCATGCTCGCAAGCATTTCACCGCGTTCGACTTCTTCGATTTCCGCAAGCTCAGCCTCCAGCTTCGCGCACACCACCACTGACTTGCTTCCATGTCCTTCTGCGTGCGCTTTCACAGCCTTGGCCGCAGCGGATTCGCCATTCACGTCGCCTTCTTCAACGTTGGCGACGAACATCACCGGCTTGTGCGTGATCATGCCGTAGGTCTGCAGCACCTTGTGGTCTGCGGGAGTCCATGTCGTCACGCTGCGCAGCGCTTTGCCTTCATTCAGCACCGGCAGAACTTTTTCAAGCGTCGCCACGCGGGCTTTGGCTTCCACATCCGGTCCTTTCGCAGCGCGTGCGGATTTTTCCAATCCGTTCTCCGCGATCTGCATGTCCGCGAGCACCAGGTCTGTGTCCATCTGGTCGATGTCCTTTGCGGGGTTTGCATCGCCGCCGAAACACCGCACCACGTGGCACACCGCCTCCACCTGCCGAACGTGTCCGAGAAAGGCGTTGAGCTTTGCCGCATCCGAACCCGCAGGCACACCGGGAATGTCCACGAACTTGATGGTGGCGTAGGTCAGCTTCTTTGTCGGCACGTACTTCGCGATCACCGCCAACCGCGGATCAGGAATGTTCGCCATGCCGACATTGGGCTTCAGACCCGCGCCGCCCCCGCCGAAGGCGCTGACCTGTGCGCCCGTCAGCGCGTTGAAAAGCGTCGTCTTTCCACAACCCGGCAAACCGACAATCCCGCATTCCATGTCGCAACATTCCTCACATCAAAAAATTGGGTAAGCCACGCATGGTACCAAGCCGACGATTCTGCGGGCAGCACTACCACTTGATGTCCAATCGCACGGCTTCGCGCAGACGTTTTTCGTATACAGCTCGCGGAATTTCCACGCAGTTGAATTGCGCCAGATGCGGATTTTTGAACTGCGTATCCAGCAGCGTCATCCCGCGTGACTTCATGTGCTGCACAAGATGCACCAGACACACTTTCGACGAATCCGTGCCGCCCAGCGCGGGTCTGCTGAACATGGATTCCCCGAAGAACGCGCCGCCGATGTGAACGCCGTACAGTCCGCCGACGAGTTTTCCATCACGCCAGGCTTCCACGCTGTGGGCATGCCCTCGCTCGAATAGTTGCACGTATGCCTGGACGATCGCATTCGTGATCCACGTGCCTTCGCTCTTCGGGCGGAGCTTCGCGCATTCCCGCATCACATCTTCAAACCGCGTGTCCATGCGAATGTCAAACACGCCGGTGCGCACTTTGCGCATCAGGCTTTTGGGCGCGTGAAAATCATCAAGGGGCAGAACCCCGCGCGGATCAGGCTGATACCAGCCAAGCTCGCCGGAATCGGGATCGCCCATCGGGAATATTCCGTTGCGATAGGCCCAGAGCAAGAGTTCCGCTGAGGGCTTGTTCGGATCAATTCCCTCGGGAACTTCCAGGTCGAGCACTTCCGCCCCATCTTCACCTTCAGTGCGCGCATCAGGAGCATCATCTGCTTGTTCTTCAGGCTCATTTTTATCTCGCACCATGGGAATTTCGCAGTTCAATTCGCTTGAATCATGTTGTAAAGTATCACACTCATCGATGTGATGGATCGCGGGCAATGATGTCCACGCATTCATCACTGTGTTCAATTGACAAAAACGTGAGCGGGGAATCCGGAAGGAATTGACCATGCGAATCTGTGTTCCATTTGCCTGCATCGTTTTCATGGCATTCGCGGCTGCATCGCTTCATGCAGCGCAGGGCGATGACGACGCTTCACCGCCCGCACGCACGATCATCATCACGGAGATCATGTACAACCCGAACTCGCCGGAAATGGTGGGTGAAACTGAGTGGGTGGAAATCGTGAACGTCAGCGAACACACCGTTGAAATGAGCAACTGGCGACTTGATGACGAGGACAAGAAAAACTGGAGCCCGTTT
>DASZQE010000106.1:0-2103 GCA_035550175.1 Phycisphaerales bacterium
CGAGCAACTCACATTCAACGCCACGATTCGGTCGCTGGTCGAGCAGGAGGCCTCGACGGATCGCATCCGCGAAGCGGCTGTCATTGAAGGCATGCGCCTGATGTGGATGGACGGCCTTGAAAAGGCCAGAGTGGGATTGACGACGTTGTCTGAAATCGCCCGTGCCGCTGCCGTATTGGATTTACATGACACGGGAAGTGGTGGCGAAACCCTGACCATGCGAGCATCAGCATGACCCAACTCAACTACCAATATGTCGCCATTGATCGACAGGGAGTGAGGACTCGAGGCACGATTCAGGCTGGAAGCCGGAATGAGGCGTTTCGTCGCGTCCTGGCGACCGGTGTGCAGCCGATCGAAGTCACCACGACGACATCGCTGAGCATCAAGAGGCAACGGGTCAACCTGAAGGACATTTCGCACTTCACATATCAATTCGCCGTATTGATGGAAGCGAGAATCCCAATCGTAGACGGGCTTCGCTCAATCGCTGAACAGGAAACCAAAGCGAGCCTGCGATCGATCATCTTCGACGTGGCGAGACAGATTGAAGCGGGAAAGACCGTGACTGAATCGATCATGCAGCATCGACAGGCATTCGGGGACATTTACGTCGAAACGATTCGTGCGGCGGAAACCACGGGCAACATGATCGCCGTTCTCAACAGCCTGGCTGAAATGCTTGACCGCCGATATGAGCTGAACAAGAACGTCAAGGGAGCGATGATGTATCCGATTGTGGTCATCAGCGCATTGCTGCTGGCGGTCACCTTTCTCATGATTTTCGTTGTGCCGAGATTTGCGCGCATGTTTTCGAGCCGCGGCGTGGAATTGCCGATTCCCACGCAAATTCTCATCGCCGTCAGTTCGTTCGTTCATTCCTGGTGGCCCATCATTCTCGGAGGAATTATTGCTCTGTTTGTGTTCTTCCGGTGGGGATGGAATCAGCCGATCTGGCGAGCAAGGATCGATAACAGTCTTCATCGAGTGCCGTACCTGCGAGAAGTGCTTCGCGGCTTGGCCATCAGTCGGTTCACACAAGTGTTCGGATTGTCGATTCGATCAGGGATATCGTTGATCGATTCGTTGAAAATGGCCGGTAACGCTTCGGGCAGGCCGCTTCTTCAGGCAGATGCCGAAAAAATGTGCGCTCAGGTCAACCGAGGCGGCCGCCTGTCCGATGTGATGAGGAACTGTCTCTATCTTCCACCGTTTGCTCGACGAATGTTGACGGCTGGAGAGGAGGCGGCGGACATGTCCAAAATGTGCGCCGTGATTACACGTCACTATGATCGGGAAGTCACACACCTCACCAAGAATGTCACAACAGTCATTGAACCGATCATGATTGTCGGTCTGGCTGGAATTGTTCTCATCGTTGCATTAGCGATTTTTCTTCCAATGTGGAATATGGCCACACTCATTCAATAAGTGCAAACGTGATGTTAGTTCCGGCACTCTGCACATTGAATTCAAGTTCAGATTCGCCTCATCACCCTTCCGTTTTCGCAAAGGACTAGAGTTATGTACAGCAATGCCTTCAAGCTTCGCACCATCAAGCGTCGTGCTTTCACGCTGATCGAGTTGATCGCAGTCATCGTGGTTCTGGCCATTCTGGCGGGTGTCGCACTGCCCAAGTATTTCGATTATTCGACACAGGCGAAAGTTTCCGCCTGCAAGGGCGCTTTGGGCGGTGTGCGAGCGGGCATCGCGAACTTCTATGCCAATTCCTCGTTGAGCGGCACGCCGGCGTACCCGACGCTAGTGCAGTTACAGACGATCGGCACCGTGATGCAGGAAGCTGTTCCCGATAATCCGTACAAGAGTTCAAACGTGATTGTCGCGGCCACATGGGACGCGGCGGCTCCTCCGACGAGCGGCGCGGCGGGATGGAACTATGACGCATCAGTCGGCAAATTCTGGGCCAACAGCAATACCGTCGGCGAAAATGCGTATTGATTCACATCAGGCATTTCGAGCATACTTCGACTATGGCCGCCGGACAGAAATGGACGGCGGTTTTACACTTATTGAACTGGTCGTTGTCATGGCGATCATCGGCATTCTCGCAGCGGTTGCAGTGCCAACACTTGGTTCTATTGC
>DASZQE010000107.1:0-9421 GCA_035550175.1 Phycisphaerales bacterium
TACAAAACGACGCGCAAGTGTTCGGGAATGCCAAGCTCGTTTGAAAGCAGCTTTGATCGAGAGGCGGGAGGCTCGTACGGCTGCACATTCCTGATCAACGTGGGTTTGGGAATTCCGTAACGCTCAGCAAGATGGACACAAATGCCTTCCGCAACCGAAATGACCGCATCACATCGGCCGATCAAACCACGTTCAACAGGCGTCCACGCCAATCGATCTTTCCAGCGCTTGCCGTTGCCGATATTCCGCTCCAACCAGAGCTCATGTGAATCGTAGACGAGCTTCGCGCCGTTCATGCGCTTCACCATGCCGCCTGCGATCAGCGTGTTCAGGTCATGCGAATGAATGACATCGGGCTGAAGACCGCGAGCCGTTCGGGCCAGTTGAACATTGAGTGCGAACGTACGTGTCACGGCCGGAATCAGTCGCCTTGGAGCCCTGATAGCGCGACGCGCAAGATTCCGTGCGCGATAATACACACCACGCGACTTATCCATCGCGATATGAGCAAGCGACGGGCGCTGCGCTGCCCCTTCGATGCAGCGGGACACGCCGGCATCGAGATTCGCTGTCGGTGAACTCTTTCGATTCACTTCTGAGACGTCTTGGCTAGCAGGCCCCTCTTCACGAACCGGATGCGATGGCGACATCACCAGACGCAGAGCGGGCCGGCACCACCAGACGCTCAGGCCGACTGCCAAGCGAACCAGATTCCACCTGGAGTTTTCCACGCGCAGAACCGTGATGTCGTCCTGAACTTCGTGTTTTTTCACATGCGGGGCAGCCGCTGCGATGACCGTCACGTCGCATCCCCATTCAATCAAGCTGCGGGCCTCCTTGTACACCCGTGTATCGTGCACAAACTCATTGGCGAGCAGCATCACGACGCGAGGCTTGCGCTCCCGCATCGATGTGGCGGCATGTTCCGAATTCGCTTTCAAATCCCACGCTCCGATATCGAATCAACACTGATCAAACAGCCACGAGCGTCGCTCGTCATGCTGCGCATCCTACATCTCGTCGTCATCATCATCCATGTCGTCATCAAGCTCATCGCCGTCCTGATTATCCCAATCCTCGGACTGCTGAAGCACCAGCGCTTCTCGGATTTCAGGAGCATCAGACGCAGTGAGATACCACTTTTCGTCACCAATGCCGCACAATCGCTCTTCATCGGCGATCGCGACCATCATGCCTTTCAGCGGGACATCACGGACGTATGTCGTGCTGAAAATCATGACGATGCGGTCACTGAGCCATTCGAACAAGCCCCTCATCGCATCCAATCCGCCGCGTGACGCAGCGGTGCGGGAAATCATGACCACACTGTGCGGTGAGCTCGCGATCGACATGACGCTTATCGCCAGACGCAGCGCGCCGGAAATTCGCCCATCCACATCCTGAGTGATCTCGGTGTCCCAGCCATTCTCCAGCCTTGCAAATTCCTCAAGGACCCCCATTTTCTCGAACAGGGATTCGGCAGCGGCGCGCACTGCGGGATAGTGCTCGTCATCACAGCCGAGAAGGTCGCGCATCCGAAAGTGCGGAAATGCGTCAAGTCGCCCGCACAGATAGGCCTGCTGGGCAACTGCCTTGGCAATTCGGCGATCGCCATTCGTCAAACGCTCAACGTGACGCGCCATGCTCCACATCGTGAGCGGTTCAGGACAAATGCACAACGTCCGCGACCCCGGCTCAAGACGATGCGTGAGCAGCGAATCTTTCATAGGCTGACCGCTGACCGCAAGCTCAATCGCCTGGACCGGACCCATGCGATTTGAGTCTTTCGCTTCGCGAACGCTGACAGCAGCCTCGAAGGCGGCGAAACGCGAAATCTGCGGTGCAAATCGGTTCATGCGCACGATCGACCCGGTCACCTGATTCAAGCTTGAAGATGCGTACTTCAGCGACATCAGATAAAACCCCAGCGCACTCCACGAAGACTCATTCCTCGCGATCACAAAGCCGAACACGAGCAGGACCAGACACACTGTCACGCCGAACATGATTTCATGGAACAACAAGGCCCGCTTATGCGACAGAATGATTTCCCGGTAGGCGTCCATCACGCCGCGTGCCGCCGGGTTCCGCAGATAGGAATCCGCAAAGCGACCACGAATATGGACGTTCGAACTTCGTTCAAGCGTTGCGTTGATGATGCGTCTCACAAGCCCGGATGCTTCGCCCATGTGCTCTTCCTGCTTCCGTGAGGCCCTTGCGGTCGCGCGGTTCAGCATGAAGAAGGGAATCGAATACAGCGCCAGCACGCCCAGCACTGCAGCGGTCAATTCGGGATTCATCCAGAACAGCGCCGTGGAAGAAAAGCAGAGCATCAGAATCGGAAGCACTGCCCCGGTCACCACGATCAGCAGCCGCAGCAACATGTTCATGTCGCGTGAAAGCATCCGCCGGGCGTACGAAGATTCCTGATACGACCGCACACCATGCAACCCGCGCGTCAGTTGGCCGATTCCGTGAATCACCCGGCGAATGCCGCCGTCGGCATATCGCCGCGACGTGTTGAAGTTGATGGCTTCGGCGAGATAAATGCTACCGGCGGAAATCGCTGCGCACGCAACCACGACAGTCGCCCACAGCACGAGCGTGGTGAGCGAATCGTTCACGTGGAATTTCAGGCCGAACAACTTGGCTGCGGTGCCTTTTTCCCGCGCATGAACGTACAGCAGCGCCACACCGGCGGCGCCGAGTCTGGTGCTGACGCCGAGAAAGCTCAACCCGGTGGTGAGCATCATCCGCAGGTAATACTTTCTGCAGAGATCCTTGATCAGCCACCAGATCACACCGGCGTGCTGAAGAATGCTCGCGAACGCCTTACCGAAATCCTGCGCGTATGGTCTCATCCCGCCATCATCCTGCTGGTATCCACGCTTTTGCGAATGCTAAGTTGTGCAACGATTTACCGCTACGGCACAGGGTGTCCATCGGCATTTGTACGGGCATTTCACGACTTCCCGCAGCATTGCTTGTATTTCTTTCCAGAACCACACGGACAAGGCTCATTTCTGCCGACGGTGGCTACTGCCTTCACCGGGCGCCGGCCGGTTTTCGCTCCATCGGAATTGCCGGCACGCTCAGCCGCTTCAATATCACGCCGTTGAGCGGCCGTGCCCGTTCCTGCAGCCGCTGCAGCCGCCGCAGCAATCGCCGGCGCCGCGGTTCTAGCCGGAGCCTGACGCTGCACAGGTTGAATTTCAACCTGCGCATTCTGCGGCTGCGAAGCGGCGCCGTTGGCTGCTCCATCACCATTGGGCTGAACTGCGGGCTGCGGAGCCTGGCGAACCTGTGCAGTCAGTTTTGCCTTGAAGATGAGATCCGTCACGCGATCCTGAATGCCGGTCTGCATTTCATCAAACAATCGTGAACCTTCACGCTTGTATTCAATTCGAGAATCCTTCTGGGCAAAGGATCGCAAGCCGATGGATTCCCGCAACTGATCCATCGCATACAAATGGTCTTTCCAGGCCTGGTCCACAATCTGCAAAAGCACCCAGCGCTCAAATTGCGTCAGTTCCGCGCGCATCACATCCTTGATCTTGCCTTTCAGATATCCGGTTGGATCAATGCCCGCATCCTTGCGTTCTTCTTCCGTCATCCGAATGGCGAGATTCGCCTGCATCCACGCATCAATCTGTTCCGGCGTGCTGCCCAGCGCCACGGCTTCTTCCGCGCGCTTCGAGACTCGCGCATCATCCCACTTCGCGGCCTCTTCAATGAGCAGCTTGCGAAGTTCCAGCGGATTCGGCGAAGGCAACGCCGTTGGTTGCCAATCCAAACCGTATCGCGTCCTCACCCACGCGCAAAACTGCGTCAGTGCGGCTTGCGGATTCTGCTGCATGCCTGCGGAGGTCATTTCCAGCGCAAAATCGATTCCATAGGTCAGCTCGCGTCGCTCATACGCCTCGCGTGCATCCGCCATCAGCTTGTCTGCAGCTTCCTCCAGATCATCCACCGCAGCGTATTCGTCCACATTGATGTCCGCGCCAAACTTGTTCTTCGCCCATTTCGAGAGCTCTTTCGCGCCATAGTTCGGCACAAGGAACTGATCGAGCGGTGAAAGATCGATCTCATCAATCATTTTTGAAGCCGCTGCTTCAATCAGCTTCGCCACTTCCGTCTTGGATTTGCCCTCAAAATCCTTTTCAGTGACACCGGCCTTGAAGTTCGCGTTGGCCCACTCCGCCATCGCTTTCAAATTCCATTCCTCCTCCTCGGTCTGCCCCTCGGAGTGTTCGATCACTTCCGGCATGTATTCGCCGATCGTGATTTCGATCTTGCTTACAGCTTCTTCATTTGCATCAATCCGCACCAGTTTCTGAAGCTCTTCGCGGTCCTTCCCTTTCAGGCGAACCGGCTCGATCGACACGTTCAGGTGCTCGCGGATCCACTCCACCATGCAATTGCGCGCGTGCATCTTGTCAAGATATGTGTGCACCGCATCTTCAACGCTGGCATCAATGTATTCGAAGATCAGCTCTTTCACTTCACGGCCTTCAAGCACGCGCTGCCGCATGCCGTAGAACTCGCCGCGCTGAATGTTCATGATTTCATCAAATTCAAGAATGTTCTTCCGCCACAGGAAGTTCCGCTCCTCGACTTTCCGCTGCGCTCGTTCAACAGCCTTGGTCAGCATGCCATGCTCTATCTTGTCGCCTTCCTTCATGCCCAGGCGGCTCAGCACCTTCAGCATTGTCTCGCCCGCAAACATTTTCATCAGGTCATCTTCAAGACTGAGGAAGAACCGGCTCGAACCGTTATCTCCCTGACGTCCGGATCGGCCGCGAAGCTGATTGTCGATACGACGAGATTCATGCCGTTCCGTGCCGATCACGTGCAGGCCGCCCAGATCCGCCGTGTCGTTGAACAATTGCAACTTGTGCATCAGGAAGCTGCCGTGGCGATCGAGCTCGCGCACTGCATCCTCTTCCGTCATCTTCTCCGGATCTTTTTTCAGATCCCAGCAGATTCTCGGATCAGAACACCAGTGCCGGAACAGTTTCAGGCGAATATCGTCATCACTGAGCGCCGCGACTTCATTCTTGTTGAGATCAAGCTCTTTCGGCGCAATGTGTCGGTAAATCGCATTCACGATCTCCCCTTCGCTCATCGATGCATTGACTTCGCGCGGAGCGAGTCCTCGCCGCTTCCAATGATCAATCAACTGCTCCTTTGTCACCGGCGACATCTTGATGTCGGTGCCGCGCCCCGCCATGTTCGTCGCAATCATCACCGCTCCAAGCTCACCTGCATGCGCGATGATCTCGGCTTCCCGGTCATGCTGTTTCGCGTTGAGCACTTCATGCTTGATGTTGTGCTTTCGCGTCAGCATCTGGCTGAGCTTTTCGCTCTTGTCCACGCTGGTTGTGCCTACGAGCACGGGGCGACCCGCATCGTGAAAGGCCTTGATCTCGTCCACAATCGCATCCCATTTGTCTTTCAGAGAAATGAACACAAGATCGTTTCGATCCGCGCGAACCACCGGCAAGTTGGTCGGAATCGCAATGACATCAAGACCATAGATTTCATAGAACTCCGTGGCTTCCGTGTCCGCGGTGCCCGTCATGCCTGCCAGCTTTTTATACAGTTTGAAAAAGTTCTGGATCGTGATCGTCGCCATCGTCTGCGTTTCCTGCTTGATGGTCACGCCTTCCTTGGCTTCAACGGCCTGGTGCAGGCCGTCGGACCACTGCCGGCCGACCATTTTTCGGCCGGTGTTCTGGTCCACGATCACCACGCTCATCGTGCCTTCTTCATCCGGGGCCACAACGTAATCCCGATCCCGTTGATAGCAGGAATGCGCACGAATGGATTGCTCCAGCAAATGCGGCAGGTCGATGTTGTCACCGACGTAGAAACTGCCAACCGCGGCGATGCGCTGCGCCTCGGCAATGCCTTCATGTGTCAGCGAAGCCTTCTTCTTGTCGAGCTCGACTTCGTAATACTGCGTGAACTGATCGCGTGCCGCCTCAAGCGACGGCAATTCCTTCTTCAGTGATTCGATTTTGGCCTTGAACTCGGGAATGCGGTCCTTGTCGCGCGTGTTGCGAATGTCGCCTTCCAGGCTCGAAATCTGCACCTTGCAGCTTTGCACACGCTCATCCGCTTCGTTCCACTCCTTCTGCTTCTCCTGCAGATCGCGCGCGAGCTTGTCAGCCATTGCGTACCTTGGCGAATGCTGATGCGCCGGCCCGGAAATGATCAGCGGGGTTCGGGCCTCATCAATCAACGTGGAGTCCACTTCGTCCACGATGGCGATATCTCGCTTTTTCTGCACCTGTTCCTGCACGCTCAGCTTCATGTTGTCGCGCAGATAGTCAAAGCCGAATTCCGCAGTGGTTCCGTACACAACATTGCACTGGTACGCCAGAGCCTTGCCATGCTGACCCTGCATGTGGTAGGGGTGAATTGCGCCGACCGTCAGCCCCAGCGCGCGGAAGAACGGGAACGTCCAGTCACGGTCGCGCTGCACCAGATAGTCGTTCACGGTCACAACGTGTACCTGCAACTGCTGAATCGCGGACAGGTAGCAGGCGAGCGGAGCCACGATTGTCTTGCCTTCACCGGTCTTCATTTCCGCAATTCGCCCCTCATACAGCACCATTGCGCCGATGATCTGCACATCAAATGGCCTGGCACGGAAGGGCGGCTTGCTCTGCGGATACAGCTCGCGCACCGCCTTGTAGATTTCAACCGGAATGTCAATGTGCATCCAACCGGGAATCGGCCCGTCGCAACCCAGGAATTCATCCGTCGGAGGCTTCGCTTCAGCCGCATCCATTTCGGCCTTTGTCCGGTCGTATGCTGCGCGCACTTCGCCTTGCAATTGAGAAGGATCGAATCCGGCGTTCGGATTGAAGATGTTGCGAATGCCGACCGACCGATCCATGGCCTCACGGGCCACAGCAAAGACTTCAGGCATCAGGCTCTCAGGCGTTGCGCCTCCCTTGATCTTGTCCTTGAACTCTTCCGTCTTCTTCTTCAGCTGGGAATCCGTCAACCCGGTGACGGCGCCTTCCATCGCGGACACTTCATCCACGATCTTCAAATACCGCCTGACCATTCGGTCATTTCGCGTTCCGAAAACCTTGGTCATCACCTTGTCAAGCACAGGAATAGGCATGGCTGTCCTCTAATTTCGATTCATGCGCCGGGAGCGAGGCGAGAATCCCCTGGAGGATTTCTGCACCTCAATAGCACCTTGGCAATTTGCTTCAATTCACTTCAACTCACACGCCGGATTGACCTGACGCTGCACAAGCTGTTGCATCTGGCAAGACTTGGCGCACGTCGATCACACCATCACATCGTCGGCGGAGGAAGATTCATCAATCGTTCGCCGACCAATTCAATTGGCGAACTTGCCCCGGTCCCCTTGCATAAGAACCCTGTCTTCGGTTCATCACCGGAAACGGCATTCTGGATTTCGAGCTGATGAATCTGCGACCCGGAACTGACCATCCGCTCTGTTCCAGCCATCTGCCGTGCCGCAGCGGCCATCGCAGCCGCCACCACGCGCATCGCTTCGACTTCCTGCATCCCCACTCCGGTTTCACTTACGAATCGCGCTCGGACCATCGGCGAACCGGACGCCGCAGCGCTCATGATCATCAGCGCAACCACCCCTGCTGTGGCAGTGAAGCTCATGGACCGCGATGTCATTCGTCGTTCGCTCATAATCCGTCGAGCCCGGAAGTATCCCAACCCTCACGTTCGACCACAAGTGTATTCCATCAATTCACGTGCCGTGTGTCCCGCTCGGCTGCTCCCAATTATCGCCCATTCCCAGCTCGATAAATCATTTTCGGTCATTTCGACCCTGCTTCCTGCCGTTCTGGCAGCTTGGCCATCCACTGCGATGGCCCCTGTTCATTGGAATGGCCGATGTCCTAGGATGAATGCAGATGCACACGCTGACAACAAAACCATCCACGCTTGATCTGACAGTCACCGGCATGCACTGCGCATCATGTGCGGCCAATGTGCAATCCGCCATTCAATCTCTCCCCGGCGTGTCGAATGCCTCCGTTTCGTTGCTCAACGCCCGCGCTTCGGTCACAGGCGAATCGCTCAATCCCGATCGCATCATCTCCGTCATCCGCAGCAAGGGGTATGACGCCGAACCGATCACCACCGCCCCTGCACCAGCGGAACTTCTTTCAGACATCGAGCACCGCCAACACACCAACGCCTCTCTGTGGAAGCGTCGTGCGATCATCGGCTTGTCGATTTTCATCCCGCTCGAGATTCTCCACTGGGTCGCACACATCAACAGCTGGCCCGTTCATGCAGGCACACCGATTTCCATCATCCAGTTGATCGGCGCCACCGCCGTACTCCTCTTCGCTGGTGCGGGGTTCTACACCTCCGCGTGGAAAGCGGCTATCGCAAGCGCGGCGGAATCGGGTCCGATCTGGTCCAGACTGCGTGGTGGAACGAACATGGACACGCTGATTGCGCTCGGTGCGACCACCGCCTACGTCTATTCGCTCACAATTTTCTTCATTGATCTTTTCACCACGAACGCGACGCATCAGCCTCTCTATTTTTCTGAGTCTGCCGCACTCCTCGGCATCATCAGCCTCGGCCATTGGATTGAATCTCGCGCCACTTCTTCCGCCGCCTCCGCTGTACGCGAGCTTCTTCAGCTCCAGCCCGATGAAGCTGAACTCCTCACATCCGCGTCTTCTTCCGACTCTCAGAACATCCAAACACGCCGCATCCCCTCCGCGTCTATCAACATCGACGATCTTCTCCTCGTTCGCCCCGGCGCACGCATTCCTGTTGATGGCGTCGTCACGCAAGGCAGCTCCGACATCGATGAATCCATCGTCACCGGCGAATCACTTCCCATTTCCAAGTTCCCGGATTCTTCCGTCCTCGCCGGATCCATGAACACCACCGGCACACTCACCATTCGAGCCACAACCGACGGCCGCAACACCACGATTGCGCGCATCGCCGACCTCGTGCAGCGCGCCCAATCCAGCAAAGCCTCCATCCAGCGTCTTGCCGATCGTGTCGCTTCCATCTTCGTGCCGACAGTTCTGCTCATCGCCCTCATCACTGTCACCGCGTGGTCGATCCTTGGTGACCCGACCACCGGCGTCATTTCCGCAGTCACGGTGCTCATTATTTCCTGCCCGTGTGCGTTGGGGCTTGCAACGCCCATGGCTGTCATGGTCGGCACCGGCGCCGCCTCGAAAAAAGGCATCCTCATCAAATCCGCTGCAGCGCTTGAGCTCGCCGGCAATGCGACCCGAATCGTTTTTGACAAGACCGGCACACTCACCACAGGCAAGCCTGCACTCATTGAAATCACATCTCTTGATCCTGAGATTTCAAGCGATGAATCGCTTCGCCTTGCCGCTTCCCTCAATGCGCCCAGTGAGCATCCCATCGCGCG
>DASZQE010000108.1:0-7087 GCA_035550175.1 Phycisphaerales bacterium
GATCAAGACTGTGGGTTTGCTCTTCGATATCACAGAAAACCGGTTGTGCGCCGCACATGACGATGGCCTGAACATCAGCGATGTAGTTGAAGCTGCCGACGATCACCTCATCGCCGGGCCCGACGCCTGCGAGCCTCAAACCCAGATGCAACGCAGCGGTTCCGGTCATGGTGGCGACTACGTGCCGGTTGGTGTGGAGCTTGTCCGCAATGGCGCATTCAAAGTCCGCGGTGGTCGCCCCTATTCCGATCCAACCAATTTCAAATGCCTTTTCGACGGCGCGCAGCGTGTCCGGCCCCAAGTATGGCATAAACACCGGTATCGCAGCCTGTTCCATGGCTCTCGAAGCAACCCTTCCGCCGCGCCCCTCAGTTCAATTATCGGCAAACCGAACCGAAGCTGTGCATTTGCAGAGGCATTCTGAGCATGAATTGTGGGATGCGGGTTCTTATCCCGGAATTTGGCTGGATTTTGTGCTTTGAGGAGTAGACTGAATACTCAAAGTGAGCGAGCAGTTCGTCCTGTAGAAGCAAGTTTCAGGGCATTGAAACATGAACATTTGTGAAAAGAATGGCGGCGGACGGTCTTCCGAGGGATTCTTGTACAACGTGCGATTGTCCGTTGGTTTGGTAGTCGGTTTGTTCGCGTTTGAGACGTTTGGCGCAGCTTCGGATCGGATCAGGGAAGTTCCACAGCCTGCCGTTTCAGCGACAAATGGAGTTCTCGAATCAGCGCCTCCAGGTATTCGTATCGGCGGCGATGGATATCTGCTTTCCAAACATTCTGAATCGAGTGATGAATCTCACAACTGTGTTCCACCTGAACTTGAGCAATTCGTGAACGCGCAGGTTGCGCACAACAGGATTTTGCTGGGACTTACGGAGACCGCTCCCAGCACTCCTCAGGGTGGGATTGCAGCCGTAGTGCCGCCGGTGCTGTATACGTTCTTCCCGTGCGCAGGTCGCCAGGATCATGGCGATGTGTTCAACGGACAGTTTGTTGATCTCGATCCGACGCCGGGCACGCAAGACTATCAATGCAGGACGCTGGTGGGAGACGGCCATGCAGGTGTTGATTGTTCGATGCTTTCGTTTTCTCAGCAGTTGATCGGCGTGCCGGTGTTTGCGGCGAAGGACGGAGTCGTGACATTCGCGCAAGACGGGTGGCCGGACATGAATCTCAACGGTGGCGTGCAGGGGAACATCATTGCGATCGACCACGGCAACGGCGTGGAATCACAGTACTACCCTCTTCGCAACGGATCGGTCGCGGTGACGCTTGGCCAACACGTCAAGGCCGGACAGCAGATCGCGTACGCTGCATCAAGCGGAAACAGCTTTGGGCCGCATCTGCATTTTCAAACGATGGTGAACGGTCAGGTGTATGAACCGTTTGCAGGCGCGTGTCGTGCGGGTGATTCGGGGTGGACAAATCAGGCGGCGCTGGACACGAACGATCTTTTTCTGGTTGATTTCGGAATCACACGCACCGATCTCAACACGCTGAATCCTTCGTGGTGGCTGCCGTATTCGCTGCCGACGGATTCTCAGTTCTCAACGAGCGACGCGAACATCAATTTCTGGTGGGAAGTGTGGAATTTTCCCACGGACTGCCCGTTCAGCGTCCGTTTCTACAAACCGAACAATTCGCTGGCGTGGGATTACACGTGGCATTGGGGCAACACAGAGCTTTATCGACATCAAAAGAGCTGGTTCGGGTTTGATTTTCAGGCCATGGGGCCTGTTGCAGGCACATGGCGGATCGAGTTTTATCTGAACGGACAATTGATGATCAACGCGCCGTTTGTGGTTGTTGCCGGTGCTGCGGATCCGAGTTTCAATCGTCCTCCACAGCCGATCACGGCCAGTTTCTTGCCTGCTGCACCGACAACTTCTGATGTCGTGGTGTGTCGTGTCAACACGACACTTGCGCAGGAAGACCTGGACTGGGATGTCATGCGATACCACTTTGTCTGGAAAGTAAACGGCAACATTGTCCGTGATGTGACAAACGGCGTTCAGTCTGACGCTATTCCACATGATCTGGCGTGTGCGGGATCGAACTTGACCTGCACGGTGACGCCGAATGACGGGAAGATTAATGGGACGCCGGCGAGCGTGAGCACAATCATCCCCGGGCCAATCACAGGCGACCTCAACTGCGACGGTGCTGTGAACATCAATGATCTCACAGCGATCATTCTCAATTGGGGCACAGCAGGACCGGCAGGTGACGCAAATCATGACAATATCGTGAATATCGATGATCTCACGGTGGTGATTCTGAATTGGACGCATTGAGGAAATTCAGATTCGCAGGAATTCCCATGATTTGTCTTTTTCCGAGATAATCATTGGCTGCATCATCCATTGAATGTTGACTGCAGGATCGTTCCAACGCATGCCGCGAGCGGATGCGGGCGCGTAGAGCGTGGACATCTGATACCACATTTCGGTTTCATCCACGAGCGTAATGAGTCCGTGCGCACAGCCTTCGGGCACGTAGATCATCTGCCGGTTCAGGGCGGTCAGCTCCGCGCCATCCCATTTCAAATAGGTCGGCGAATTCCGTCGCAGATCCACAATGACATCGTGGCAAGCGCCACGTGTGCAGCGCACAAGCTTCGCTTCTTCGTGGGGTGCAATCTGGTAATGCAATCCGCGCAGAGTCCCGGCTTTTCTTGAAAAGCTTCCGTTGCATTGAGCGACGTGCGGATTCAATCCCATTTGCGCGAATTCGCGCGTGCAGAAGGTTCTTGAGAAGAAGCCGCGTTCATCAGGAAATTCCTCTTGATCAATGAGATACGCACCTTTGACTTTCAATTTGTTGAACTTCAGCATCAAAGGTGCTCCACGAGCTCCACTTTCGGCAATGGCACGACGAATTTCCCGCCTCGCTGAATGTAGGCTGCATTGCGTCGCACGATTTCCTCTTTCAAGTTCCACGGCAATAGCAGGCATATCTCAGGCATTTCATCCACCAGCACTTCAGGCGAAACAACTCGTTGGCCGGCGCCAGGCACGAAACGTCCCTGTTTGTGCGGGCTTACATCGGCGACCCATTCGATGCGATCATGCATCAGGCCGAAATGGTTAAGGAGGATAATTCCCTTTGCAGCGGCTCCGAACGCTCCGACGGATTGTGCTGGTTCAATCATCGTCAGCAGCCTTGTTCGGATTTCGTCGATCCGCTGACGGAATCGCTCGTAATAGCGGGGCAGGTTCACGCCGACCTGGCATTCAGTTTCCATCATTTTCGCCGCAGACGATTCGTCACCATTGTGCGCAGCCACGATGTGGACTGAACCTCCGTGAATTTCAATTTCCTGAGCATCAATGATCTTCAAGCCAGCGCGATTGAAGATACCTTGGAGCGCAGTCACGCTGAAATAGCACTGATGCTCATGATAGATCGTGTCGAATGCGCAGCCTTCGATCATGCGCACGAGCCAGGGGCATTCGATGTGCGCCCGTCCACCCTCAGCCAGCAGAACTTTGATTCCTCTCGCAATCTCATTGGGGTCGGGCACGTGTGCCAGCACGTTGTTTGCGAACATCACATCAGCCTGTCCCCATTCGTCGACTATTCGTTTTGCGCTTTCGACTCCAAAATATTCGCACCGCGTATTGATTCCCTGCGCGTTGGCGAATTCGGCGATATTTTTTGCGGGATCCACTCCCAGCACGGTCGCTCCGAACTGTTGTGCAGGCTTGAGGAGATAGCCATCGTTTGAAGCAATTTCCACGACACGGTCGCCGGGTCGCACGAATTGCTGCACAAGTCTGTGCGCGTGATTCACCATCGTCTGCGACTGGCTCGAGAAGTACAGGTATTCATCGAACATGGCGGATGGCGCGGGAGTTTCGGTCAATTGTGCGAGGGTGCAATGCACGCATCGCACGACCTTGAGGGGCCATTTTCGACAGGCTTCATCTCGTGTTTGCAAGAGGTTGTTGACCAAGGGCATCAAGCCCAGGTCCACGACATCGTCAAATTCGCCACCCCCACACCCTCTGCACTTCATAGCGAACTCCATGCAAGGCCGGCGTTGTTCAATTTTGGTTCTTCGAAGCGAAGTTCGCCCGTTTGCCGGAGGTATTTTGTGTACCACTGCACGGTCTGGTGAACAGCACGTTCTGTCGGCGTCAGAGCCTTCCATGCAAGGAGACTTTTTGCACGTTCACAATCGAGATGCTGGGCACGAATTTCCCCCTTGGCTTCGTTCAGGATTTCTGGTTCGATATCTTCACGTTGTGCAGCGATCTGAATCAGGCGGACCATCTGCATCACGGTCATCGGTTTTTCCGAACTGAAATTGAACGCGCACCGGTCAGCGGAGGCACCCGCGGAGGCATCGAGCCAGTCTGCGAGCGACAGATAGGCAGTGATCGCGTCATCGACATAGAGATAATCACGGATGAGCGTTCCATCTGAGCGGATCACCGGGCGTTCGCCTTTCAGCAGGTTTCGAATCGTGCCAGGAATCAGACGACTCCAATGCAAGTCGCCGGGTCCATAGATATTGCCGCATCGCGCGATGGCCACAGGCATCGCGTAGGTTGCGGCGAAGCTCTGTGCGATCAGATCCGTGCAGCATTTAGAGACGTCATAGGGATTCCTGGCTTTCAGAGGCGTGTCTTCCTTATAGGGAAGTGTTTCGCATTCCCCGTACGCTTTGTCGCTGGACGCAATCACAATCCGCTTCAAAGATTTGCCGTACAGTCGGCACGCTTCGAGCAGATGGACTGTGCCCATCACGTTACTTGAGTAGGTTGCTGCGGGATCGTTGGCCCCCACACCAACAAGCGCCTGCGCTCCAAGATGAAAGACGGTATCGATCTCGCGTTCCACAACGGCGCATTTCACATCTTCCCAGCAATCGAGCTTTCCGCTCATCACCCGCACGCGATGCACATCACCTTCAAACCACAACGGACATGAATAATCATGGTCGCGGATGAAGCAGGTGACCGTTGCGCCACGCTCGAGCAGCGCTTTCACCAATCTGCTTCCGACGAATCCCGTCGCGCCGGTGACGAGAACGCTTCGTCCGTTCCACATTTGAGGCGTGAGTGATTTTCTCATCGCCACACCTTCCATTTCGCCTTGCCTTCGTTCCACATCGCATTCAGGTTTCGCACATCGCGGAGCGTGTCCATCGCGTGCCAAAACCCTTCGTGCTTGTACGCCATCAATTCGCCATCCCTTGCGAGGGTGGGCAACACTTCAATTTCAAAATTCGTCATGTCCCCGTTGATTCGATCAAGCACACGGGCTTCCACAGCCATGAATCCGCCATTGATCCAGGAATTCACCTCTCGAGGCTTTTCAAGAAAGCATTTCACGCGATCGCCATCAAGTTCGGCATAGCCGAAAGGCATCGGGGCGCGGACTGCGGTGAAGGTTGCGGCTTTTCCGTGCTTTTTATGAAACGCGAGGACTTTCCTGAGATCGACATCACATACGCCGTCGCCGTATGTCAGCATGAATGTGTCGTCACCTGCATATCCGCCGATACGCTTTACACGCCCGCCAGTCATCGTTTCAGCGCCTGTGTCTATACACGCGACGCGCCATGGCTCGATTTTTTCGTTGATGCGAGTCATTTGATTGTTCGCGAAATCGAAGAGGTGGTCGCTCATCTGCTCGCGGTACTCGAGGAAGAATCGAGTGATTGCATCACCCCTATACCCGCAGGCGATGAGGAAGTCATTGAACCCGAAGTGGCTGAAAATCTTCATGATGTGCCAGAGAATCGGCCGGCCACCCACCTGCACCATCGGCTTGGGCATTTCATCCGTGCGTTCCGCGAGGCGCGTGCCAAATCCACCGGCAAGAATCACGACCTTGCAGGGTCCGAACTCAGCAACCTTCTCTGGGCCGGTCATCACATCCATCCGCTCCACGCCACCACACTCCTCGCAGCTCAAATCGGCAATCTTCGCCTTGAGTCCGCAAAAGATGCCGGTTCTGAAGCAAGAACGGCTTTGCCGCCGATATACACGAGGTGACTCCCCAGCGAAAAATCCTCACCCTTGACGAGGCCCAAGCTGCTGTCAGAGCCGTGCAAGCAGAGGGATTGTCCGTGGTGCTCTGTCACGGGTGCTTCGACATTGTTCATCCGGGTCACGTACGACACCTGCAGCAGGCCGCACGACTCGGGGATCGGCTCCTCGTGACAGTTACCGGCGATACGCTAGTCGCCAAAGGGACGGGGCGTCCATTGATTCCGCAGGAGCTTCGAGCTGAGAATTTAGCTGAGCTGAGCTGCGTTTCATGGGTCGCCATCAATCCGTCGCCAAACGCCGCAGACCTTCTTGATCGCATTCGCCCCAATGTGTACGTGAAGGGCGCGGAGTATCAGCACAATAATGATCCAAGATTTCTCCTTGAAAAGCAGATCGTGGAGCGCAACGGCGGGCGGGTCGTTTTCACATCAGGAGATATCGTTTTCTCTTCCACTGCATTGATTGCTGCGCTCGAAGATTCGGTGAATCCGTTTCATTCGCAATTGTCGAGGCTCATTGCGGACCTTGAAGTCACGCCGGAATCCATTGATCTGCTTCTCGATTCGTTCGCGGGGCAGCGGATTCTGGTCATTGGAGAAACGATCAAAGACACGTACGTGATGTGTGATCGACCGGCCGTTGCAGGCGAAGGCCCGATCATGACGCTGCGTCCGGTGGAATACCGATCATTTGACGGTGGTGCGGCAATCATTGCCAGGCACCTTGCGTCACTGGGAGCACGACCAGTGCTGCTGACGGGCCTCAAGCCTTCCACCGAGGCCGATGCGCTTGTTCAACGTCTTGCCATTCAGGGCGTGGAGGTTCATTGTGTTGATACATCGAATCCCGTATTTGAAAAGCAGCGGTATCTGGTGGGTTCACAGAAAGTGATGAAGCTGGATTTGGGACAGCCGCAAACGCTTGCCGCGTCAACGCAGCAGCGATTGGTGATGCTCGCGCGGCGGCTGGCACAAGATACGCATGCCACGATCATCGCCGACTTCGGGCTTGGTTTTTTCAATTCCGCTACGCTCGGGGCGCTGTGCGAAGCAGTTCGGCCGGTCACGCCTGTGCTCACA
>DASZQE010000109.1:0-5746 GCA_035550175.1 Phycisphaerales bacterium
TTCGCACCCGGAACATCGCCTGCTTTTACACCCATCCTCAATGCTGTCGCGCGCGCAGAATGCGAACGGACCTGCTGCGCGCGCAACCTCGCCTGGATTTTGTCGCTTGTTTCCGCATGGCTGTTGCGAATTGTTTCCCCCTCTTCTCAGTTGTCGCATGGGTATGACGCATTTCACTGCCTGCAATCCCATGCGGCGCGCACATGTGAACCCCGCAAAATCCCCGTGTCCTGCCTTGAACCTGCCCGCTATCATTGACCCCCTGCTTCATGCCTCTACCGCATTTTTGCCCCCGCCTGGCATGTTCGCCGATTGTGTTGATTGACGCTTTGTGATACCAATTTCAATTGCTCGCGCAAGATCATTGGAGACAGAACTTTATGGCGCCTTCCACCACCCTGACCCAGGAACCCAAACCCTCCACCTCCGCCGCTTCCGGTCCCGGCGGCCCGCAGTCAGGTGTCTCCCGAATCTTCGAAGAACTCGAAATCGTCAAAAGTCCCTCAAATCTCTATCACCAGACCATCGAGCAAGTCCTTGTGGCCGCTGAACTTGTGGGCCTCAGCCATCACTGCAAAATCATCATGGCTCAGCCCAAAAATGAGATCATGGTGCATTTCCCCGTCCTCATGGACACCGGCCACCATCGCCTCTTCAAGGGCTATCGCGTTCAGCACAACAACGCACTCGGCCCGTACAAGGGCGGCATTCGCTTTCACCCGCACGTCAGTCTCGATGATGTCAAAAGTCTGGCGGTTCTGATGACCATGAAAACCTCGCTCGTTCGCGTGCCGTTCGGCGGCGGCAAGGGCGGTGTGAAATGCAACCCGCGCGAATTGAGTCCGGGTGAATTGATGCGCGTGACGCGAAGATTCTGCTCCGCCATCAGCGGGTCCATCGGGCCGGAATATGACATCCCCGCGCCGGATGTCGGCACCAACGCGCAGGTGATGGCATGGTTCGCGGACACCTTCGCGCAGATGTCACCTGAACATGACCGCAACGACACGATGCGCGTCGTCACCGGCAAGCCAGTCGAAATGGGCGGATCGCTCGGACGCGAAAAAGCCACCGGCCAGGGATTGGTGGATGTGCTCAAGGAAATGCTGCCTGAACTCGGAATCGAGATCAAGGGCATGTCATTCAGCCTGATCGGATTCGGCAATGTCGGCGGATGGACGGGAAAACTGCTCACGGAACTGGGCGCGAAGCTGGTGGCGGTGCTTGATCACACCGGCGCGATTCACTGCGAAAGAGGCCTGGATGCGGCGCTGCTCAGCGAACACGTGGAGAAAACCGGCGGGGTTCGCGGATTCGAGCACGCGGATGTGCTCAAGGAGCAGGAGTTCTACTCGCTGAATGTTGATGTGTTCATTCCGTGTGCGCTGGAGCAGATGATCACGGCGAAGCAGGCCGCGTGGATCAATGCGAAAGTGGTGGCGGAAGGCGCGAATGCGCCGACCACGCCTGATGGCGACGCGGTGCTGATGCAGCGCGGAATTGAAGTGCTGCCTGCGATCTTGTGCAACTCAGGCGGCGTGACGGTGAGTTACTTCGAGTGGGTGCAGAACAAGACGAGCGTGTACTGGAGCGAGGAGGAGGTGGATCGCAGGCTGAACCAGCACATGGTGATGGCCGCACGGCGCGTGAAGGTGGCGCGGATCAAGTACGAATGCGACATGCGAACGGCGAGCTACTGCTCAGCGCTGGAGCAGATCGGCAAGGTGTACGAACTCCGCGGCGTGTTCCCGTGAGAAGATTCACCACAGAGACACCGAGACACAGAGAAGACAAGAACTGTAGCAGCAATGAATGACAGAGAACAAGAGTTCAACTCTTGGGCGCGACTTGTTCGAGTCATTCTGTTCACTTGACATTCGGAAGTGTCAGCGAGCGCTTTGCACAGGCTGGCTGACTTTGGGTCAAGCCGGCATCTGCGATGACCTGCGATAATGAGAGCGCATTGAGATTCAGCATCTGCGTTTTCGGTTTGAGGTGAAGGGGAGGAGTGAAATGAAAACCAAAGCGCCGGGGGCGGGAACCTGGTTTCCCCAATGCAGGTCATCAACCGCAAAATGTATGCCGTAGATTTCCGGCTTGGTGATAACGACTTCATCGAACGGCTGAGTGGAGACAACACCGAGAAAACTTCCGATGCCGCCGACCGGATCAAAAGCGCTGGTGCCAATCAGTGAGCCGTGGGAATACAAGTTGAAGTAGGCATTCCCGCCATGATGGATTGCTAGCCATGATTGCGACTCCCTGAAGAGAATGTGTATACCCGCCGGACCATCGATTCCCCAACCGTCGTTCACAAATCCTGAAGTAGCAAAGATAAATGTGGGAGTCGCAAATGTGATACCCAACCCCGCGTATTGATTCGTGATCGGCGTATTATTGGGGTAACCAGTAAAGTCGATGGTAGTGAATTCACCTACCATGCCTTGCCAGTTGTCGTAACTGAAGGTTGACGACACCACTGCCTGCGCGGATGGCGTCCATGTCAATATTCCTGTCGCAAGGGCCATCGCAATCGTTGCGTTCATTGTTGCTTTCATAGTTCGAGACCTAAAAACATCCTTCGTGCGTTAGCGCGAAGGATGCAGTTATCAATTACTCCTCAAACGGATCGCTGCTGGGACAGGCGGGGCAGACCTCACAATGCGAGATGCGGCGCTGCAGCCAGCAGTTGTAGTTCTGGCGCTCCTTCTCGGAGCCGTTGGCCACGACGTTGAGGAACTCGTTCCACTGGCTCTGGGTCAGGCCGGCGTCGGCGATGACCTGCGACAGCGAGGGCGGCGCGGCCTGTGCGGGGAAGCAGGAGCAGGCACCCCAGTGGAGGATGACGGTGGTGAGGTCATCGATGTTCACAGTGTGGTCGCCGCCGATGGGCGCGACATCGGCGATGCAGTTGCTTACACCCCCGGATTCGCGGTTCTGCATGATTCTCTCCTACAGATGCAAAGGTACACCACAATGGCAGAGGGGCGAGGAGAAAGGGGAAGAATGGCGGGAGAGGATGACGAAACGGGCGGCGTTCAAGTTCGATGCACACACCGACGTCGCACACATTTGTCTGCCCGAAAGCGGCGTGTTCCCGTGAGCATGGTCGCCCATTAACCTGTATGCAACGAAATGAAGAGGCCGCGAATGACATCCGCGGCTTTTCTGTTGCGCCAAGTGACGGACGCAGGTTCTTCGAACGCGCGTCAATCGAGAGATTCTTCAAATACCCTTAGAGCTTGGGGGCTTCGGAGGGGTTGGCGTTGGTGTGCGTTGATGGGGTTTTGGAGTCGGAATCCTCGGATTCGTTCTTCGCCATGCGGAAGTTGTAGCGCTTGGTGAGGGCGTCGAGGCTGAAGGTGTCCTTGAAGGCATCCTGAGCGTTGAGGACGGTGCGGCGGAAGGCGGTCTGCGCTGCGCCAAGGTCCACGAGCTTGGCGTACTGATCCTCGGTGAGGGGTTTCACGCCGGTGAGGTGGACCATGATGAGCGAGAGCTTGTCTTCAACGGGGATGATGAACGCTGTCTGCTCAGCGGGGAGCGAGGAGACATCGACAGTGCCCTGGGTGATATCGGGGATAGCGAGGACATGGTCGATGATGGCGCCGATCGTGGCTTTATCCTGGCCGATGGGCTCGGGGAGAGCGGTGCTGAAATCGAGATTGGGAATCTGGCTGTAGAAGCGAATGACCATGTCGGCATTCTGAAGGAAGACATGCGGACGAGCGATGGCGACGCCACGCTGCAGACCCATGTTGAGCAGGCCTTCTTCACGGGCGCGGCGCTCAAGTTCGGGAATCTGATCGACGAGGGACTTGTAGTCCATGATCTTGCGAAGATCCTTGATGACCTGAATGCGGACTTCGGAAGCGTCGGTCGGCGCGTGCGCGGGTGAGGTATCGAGGATACGGAAGATGTAGCGGTTGCCTGCGTGATCGCTGAGGACAGGGCCTTCAATGCCTTTCTGAATGGGGACGACGGATTCGGGATCGAACTCGTGAGCGACGCTGACGAGTGCGCCGAGGTCCATAGCGGTTTTGCCGAACTTGTTGGTCTGCGCGGGGCCGACGCCGGCGAGATCGCGGACCTTTTCAACATCGAGCCACTCTGCGCCGGTGGAGTTGTAAGCAGGAAGGACGTGGAACTGATCCTGCACAGCCTGGGCGAGATCGGGGAAGGCGAGGCGGCGAGCATCCCAGTCATCGGGAAGCGTGACGATGCCGGCGGATTCTTTCAGGCCGCGACGGCTGAGACGGAGACGATCGACCGCAAACTTGGCGATTTCATCGAGACGTTCATCGACGAGCGATTCAAGGAAGCTGTCTTTCACGGCCTGGGGAACAGGGGTGTAGACGCCCGGCGCGGGGAGCGCGGGCAGATGGCGGTCCTCAACGTGCTTTTCCCAATACTTGCGCTGCTCGGTGGGCGAGAACTCGGGAGAATCTTGAAGTTGTTTTTTGACATCGTCAGCGGAAAAGGTGAGCCATTCGAGCTTGGCGCGGTTCGGAAAGCGGTAGCCGAAACCATGCTCGCCTTCGCCGGGCTTCACGTCGGCGAATTTCTTGAACTGGTCTGTGATTTCCTGCTCGGAAGGAAATGGGGCGTCATCGCGAGGAACAGCCTGAACGACGAGGGCCTCGACATCGGCGGTGAGGTATTGACGCTGCGCGAAAGCCTTGAGTCGCTCATCGGATAGATGAACAGCGCTGGAGAATCCGCTGACCATTCGAGCGATGCTTGTGTATTTGGCGAAGACGCGATCAATGACACGAGGATCCTGCTGGAGATGCGACGCAAGGTTGTTCAGGGTTTCAGTGGAGAGGACGGAGGGATTTTCGAAGTTGAATTGCTGAGCCTGGTGATAAAGGAGGTACCACTGGGCGAGGGAGGCTTTCTGATTATCGAAGAACGAAAGGCTGAGGAAATTGTTTGCGGCGAGTGATTCGAGAGCGCGAACGTCTTCCTGAACTTCGGACCATTCCTTGGCCTTGATGGTGGCATCGCCCATGTAGGCGACGACGGCGTTGTTGGCACCGAATCGCTGGGTGAGTTCATTGAATCCGGCGGGCGCGAGGAAGGTGACGAGGAGGATGACCGAGCCGATGGCCATGATCCACTTCTTGTACTTGTTCAGGAATTTATGCATTGGAGCACTCAGAAAGAGGAAAGGCGGAGCGATGGGGCTCAACCGGCTGGACTGAGCATTTTAGGGCAGTTGAAAGAGTTATGAAAGCGGAGAGGAAGGCAACGGAAAAAGGAAAGGAATGTGATGAGGGAGAGTGAGGGTGAAGCGGAGCAAAATGAAAAACGCACCGCCGGGGATGGACGGTGCGGATGAAATACGGCCGGAGGAAGGGAAATCAGCGGTACAGCTCGACGATGAGATTGGTGTTGACGTCGAAAGGCACCTGGTCGGAAGTCGGCATGGTGAGGACGCGGACGGAGAGCTCGGCGGGGTTCATTTCAAGCCAGGGCGGAACCACGTGGCCGGCGAGCGATTCCATATTCTCGCGGCAGAGCTTGTGGACGCCTTCTCTGAGCGTCACGACATCACCGATTTTGACGTGGGCGCTTGGGCGGTCGACCTTCTTGCCGTTGACGAGCACGTGGCCGTGGACAACGAGCTGGCGTGAAGCCCAGACGGAACGAGTGAAGCCGGCGCGACGGACGACGTTGTCAATGCGCTGCTCGAGAATGCGAAGCAGGGTTTCGCCGGTGTTTCCGGTGCCACGAGTGGCTTCCG
>DASZQE010000110.1:0-6514 GCA_035550175.1 Phycisphaerales bacterium
CGCCAAGAGTCTGCGGGAAATGATGCCTCAGCATATCTTTCTTGTTCCGGGGTACGGAGCACAGGGCGGCGGCGTGAATGATGTGCTGCCGTGCTTCAAGAGTGACAGATCAGGAGCGATTGTGACAGCGAGCCGATCCGTGATTTTCGCATTCAAGCAGGATGATCCCAACTGGTCGAAGTCCGTATCAGATGCGGCGGCACAATTCGCAGATGAGATCGGGCGGGCCGTGGGGATGCGATAGCGGCTATGCTGAATCGAAGTTGATGGCACCGGAGCGCTCAACGTGTATTTGCGAGTAACGATTCTTGTTTTGTTCATCGCGCTGCTGGCGTTGCCGTTTGCGTTTCGCACACGACATCAAGAGCCCATCGTCTTGAGTGATCGGCCGCAAGTCATCATCGTGACTCCGCACAACGAGCAGATCCGCTACGAATTCGGTCGCGGCTTCGAGCGCTGGTACAAGCGGAAGTTCAACCAGGATGTACAAGTCGTCTATAACGTTCCAGGCGGGACGTCCGAAATCCGGAAGATGCTGGAATCACAAACCAGAGCGGCGCTTGAGGGTGGAACTCCGGTGGGCGGGAGCGCAGACCTGGTGTTCGGCGGTGGGTCATCTGAATTCAAGCGATTGAAGAATCCGATCACGGTGAGTGCGGGCGGTGAGACACGCACAGCGTCCATTCTTGCGCCGGTTGATTTCGATCAAGCATGGCTTGAATCGGTATATGGCCAGAACCAGATCGGCGACACCGTGCTCTACGACCAGGAGAAATACTGGTTCGGCACGGCGCTTTCGGGGTTCGGGATTGTGTGGAATCGCGACATGCTCCGGCAACTCGGTGTGGGTGATCCGGTTCACTGGGCGGACCTTGCGCATCCGAAGCTGGTGGGGCACGTGGCGCTTGTGAATCCCGCACAATCCGGTTCAATTGCCACGGCTTTCGAAGCCATTCTCAAGCAAAAGGGATGGACAAAGGGATGGCAGATTCTCCGTCGAGCCGGCGCAAACGCGCGGTATTTTTCCGGTTCTTCGCTCAAGCCGCCCATTGATGTGACACAGGGCGATGCGGCCATGGGCGTGTGCATTGATTTCTACGGCAGGTATCAATCCCAGATGGTGCGTATGGTCGGCGATTCAGATCGGGTCGGATACATCGATCCGCCGGGAGAAACGACGATTGATCCTGATCCCATCGCCATGCTCAACGGTGCGCCGCATCCGGAACTTGCCAAGCGATTCATTGAGTTCTGTTTGTCCGTTGACGGACAGTCGCTGTGGCAGTTCCCCGCAGGTGGAAATACGAATGATGGACTGGGGCCCGAGAAGTTTGAGCTCCGGCGTCTACCGATTGTGCGTGAAATGTATGACCGGTACGCGGATCGCTTCATTGATCACGCGGAACCGTTCAAGACCTCACTGCCGACCAGATATCCCGATGCGCCGTTTCGGGAATTTGTGTCTCCGATCTTTGCATCCATGGTGATGGATTGCCAGGGCGATCTTCGTGAGGCATGGCAGGCGATCATTCACCATCCCGCATATCCGGTGCAGGGGGAGAGTTCCCAGATCGTGACGGCAGCGGACGTGACGGATCCTTCGTTGAAGAGCATGCTTGAGCTTTTTGATTCGATGCCTGGTATTCCCGGAATTGAGACGGCTGCGGATTCCTCCGGTCAGGAACGAGTGTTCAGTCTGAATCCTGAAGCGTACGAACGTGAGGGAATTTCGCAGGAACAGGCAACCGTGGCATTTTTTGACGTGTTGAAATCCGTTCGGGCCGGATGGCTCAAGGGGGAATGGTCGGGCAAAGGACTTTGGTCCCCGGAGGCGTCGGGTGCCGATGAATTGCGACGACGTTGCACGCGAGAGTTCACGAAGAACTATCGTGAGATCGTTCGGATTGCCAATGAGTCGGCTGCTGCGGTATCCATGCGATGAATTCAGCGATGTGACGCCAACTTCAATACTGATTCACATCAATATCAATGCCTGATTCTCAAATCAATTTTGGTGAAACATTGCCTGAAGATTTCGGCGGCAGCGCACTGACCAAGATCATCGCGACGCTCGGTCCGGCGAGTGCGGGAGTCGTCACGATTCGCAAACTGATCGAAGCAGGCGTCTCCGTGTTTCGCTTGAATCTCAGTCACGGCGATCTGGAAACACACGCACAGCGAGTACAGGAGGTGCGCAAGGCCGCAAGCGATCTCGGGCGTCCGATCGGAATTCTTGCAGACCTGCCCGGGCCAAAGATACGTGTCGGAAAGCTGCCAGAAACCGGCGTGGAACTTCACATCGGACAAACCGTGGTGATCGGCACCAGCGCGGAGGTGTCTCCGGTAACTCAATCCCCTGAAGCCGCTGCGCTGACCTGCACGTATTCGGGATTGCCCGGCGATGTGAACGAGGGACATCGCGTACTGATCAATGATGGGGCTGTGCGGCTCCTGGCGGTCAGCAGAACGGATGACAAGCTGACGTGCGTCGTGAAACAGGGCGGGCTCGTGACGACTGGGAAGGGCATCAATCTGCCGGATTCACACCTGCGAATTGAAGCGCTGACCTCGCATGATTTCGAGTGCGTGGAATGGGCGGTGAAGAACGATCTGGACTTCATCGCGATGAGCTTTGTCCGCAGTGCGGATGAGATTCGCGTGCTGAATGAGGAACTCCGTCGGCTGCACGCCAAATATGGGTGCGCGGGCGCGATGCGGCCGATCATCGCCAAGATCGAGCTGCCGCAAGCCGTCGCCAATATTGAATCGATTACTGCAGCGGCTGATGCGTTAATGGTGGCTCGCGGCGACCTTGGGGTGGAAATGGATTTGCCGCGAGTGCCCGCAATTCAGAAGAAGCTGTTGAAAATTGCTGATGAATACGGGAAGCCGTGCATCGTGGCGACACAGATGCTCGAGTCGATGATTTCCGCAGCGAGCCCGACTCGTGCGGAAGTAAGCGATGTGGCGAACGCCATTCTTGACGGTGCGGACGCGCTGATGCTTTCCGCGGAAACGTCGATCGGAAAGTACCCGGTTGTCACAGTTGAATATGTTCGTCGCGTTGCCCAGTACACGGAGCGATATCTCGCTTCGCTGTCAGCGGGAGCGTCGCCACCGAAGAAACTGATCGAATCACGTCATCGCACTGCTGCACTGGCTCATGGCGCGTGGACGATCGCACGGGACGTTGATGCTCGGTTCATCGTGGTCTGGTCGCAACTTGGCGGAGGAGCGCGGTATTTGAGTCAGACGCGATTCACGATACCGATTCTCGCGATCACGAGCGACGAGCGTGTGGCACGGCAGATGCAGTTGTACTGGTCGGTGACGCCGGTGCGGATGCCGTTGCCCGACGACTTGGATCATCTGACGACACTGATCGATCACTACCTGATTGCAACCGAATGGGCGCACGAAGGTGATGCGTGCATCATTATGGCAGGCCAACCACTGGGCCGGCCCGCTTCGACAAATCGCATTGCGGTGCATTATCTGGGCAATCCGGAAACGGGATTCCACGAGCCGACGCGATCACCCAGCGAATCGGGGCCGCCATCTGTGTGGTAAGAAAAATCGAACGAGCGAGTCTATCCGTGCAGAAAATTGTGCAGCGGCACAAGGATGTGCTTGAGCGTGGATTTGACTCTGGAGCCCGTCGCAAGAATTGGCTTCATCCGCTGTTGAAAGGCTCTGCGCCGTCGAATGCTTTTGCTCACTTTGGATTCGGACATGATCTCTGCACGCATCACGGATTGATTGCTGCACTTCCAATCTTCATGCCATCCGGCATCGGACATGAGATGCACTGTATGCACGCGACCATCCGCCGAGCATCCTTTGAGGACATGCTCGAGCAACATGTTTCCGGGCGCCATTGCTGAACGCGATTCATCGTAGGCGATTTTCAGAATGTGGCAGGTTTCGCCGGAGACGAGGCAGAAATTCGAGGCAATGGTTTGTCCATTGAGGCGGAGTTGATGCACTTCGCACATGCCCAGGGTTCCGAAGCCTTCGGCGAGGAGATGATAGAACCGGACGAGGCTCTGATCCATGGAGATCGCGGTTGACGTTCCCTTTGTGCCCTTCCACCCGGATTTCTCGAGTTGCAGAAAATCATCCACCGCCTGCCGGAGGCTATCAGCGTGTCGAGCGACAACATGCTCGACGGTTCCTGCGGCCATCAACTTGTTTCGCGCCTTTCGGAGATTGGCCCGGAAGTTCTTTGAAAGCCCATCCAGATAAGTGTCGTAGTTCGGCACATTCAGAAAATCCGCATGCGTGAGAGTTTCGATCGTGATGCGCTCGGGATCGACGTTGTGGGCGAGCGATTGCGCGATTCTCGCATCATCGAGAAACATCGGCAGATTGAGGATGTCGAATTCCGGCATGTCCTCGACGGGGGATTGAAGTCCGGTCAGAAGCGTTGTCAAGGAATCGACGCTCTTCCCGATAGCCACCGCGTCGCCGAATTGTGCATGGGGGTGATACGGAATTTGAATCAGGCGTGCATTGCGTCCGTTGAGCCTGCGGGAGTTGGTGATCAGCGGCACGATGAATTGCAGTTGCCCGCTGTTTCGTCCGGTGAGCGTCAAGAATTCTGATGAAGACGGCGCAAGCGCAGATGCAAAGGCCTTGTGCCATTCCGGGAAATGCCACGGTCGAGCATTGGTCATGCCGAGCGCGAGCGTGCGCCAGTCGGACGCAATAGCCTCTAGGCCGTCCAATCCTCGCAATGCCCGAATGTCAATGTCGTGTCGTCCGCTCACCACACAATTCATCACGAAACGCACCGATCGTGCGATTTCGAGCCTTTCTCCTGGCAGAATGCCTCACCGATATTCTGCCAGTCCACATTATCGCCTGAAAACCAGCAATGTAAAAGCACGAAACATGGTTATTCTGAGCCTCGAAGCGTTCTTCTGCATACGCTCACGCACAATCGCATCCCATAAAATCGGACACCAGACGTATGCCGACAGCAGCAATCCTCTCAATTGGTGATGAATTGGCGCTTGGGCAGACGGTCGATACGAATTCCGCCTGGATTTCAAATGAACTGGTCGGGCGATCCATTCTTCCCCGTGAGCATCGGACCGTGCCGGATGATCGTGCAGCGATCGCTGCGGCCATCGCGCAGCTTGCAGAGCGATCTGATGTGTTGCTTATCACAGGAGGCCTTGGGCCAACGGAAGATGATCTCACACGCGAAGCGCTCGGCGATGTTCTGACACCGGGCAAGCCGCTTGTGCGAGACGATTCAGCGTTGGAGCAGATCACGAGGCATTTCGCAAAGCGTGGACGAAAGATGCCGGCCATGAATGCCCGCCAAGCCATGCGCCCTGAAACCGCGGGAATGCTTGTGAATCCTTTCGGGACCGCACCCGGTCTTTCCGCTCGTCTGGGAAATTGTCTAGTTTTCTCCATGCCGGGTCCGCCGGTGGAAATGCACAAGATGTTCTTTGATCATGTCGTTCCGGCGATCGGGCACATAGTCGGCGATCAAGTTGTTGTCATCGGAACTGTGCAGGAATGCGGCTTGGGAGAATCTGCCGCAGCGGAGCTTTTGGGGGGCATGATGGACCGCGACGCGAATCCGCTCGTCGGAACAACTGCAAGCCAGAACATTGTCACAGCGCGCATCCGCGCGACTGGAACGATTGACGAAGCGCGAAAAGCGGTGAATCGAACAATTGAACGGATTCAAGAACTTTGGCGGCCGTACGCATTCGGGTCCAACGAGTCGACATTGGCGCAATCTGCAGGCGACTTGCTGAAATTGCGTGGGTTCACTCTGGCGACGGCGGAATCATGCACGGGAGGATGGCTGGGAAAAATGATCGTGGATGTCGCGGGATCCAGCGACTATTACGTCGGCGGATTCGTCACGTACTCCGATGAGATGAAGCGCCGACAACTTCAGGTTGATTCGGACTTGCTTAAAACACATGGTGCGGTATCCGCGGAAGTCGCAGCAGCGATGGCTCGTGGCGCGATTGAAGGAACCTCCGCAACGTGTTCTCTCAGCATCACGGGCATCGCAGGGCCTGGGGGCGAGCGGCCCGACAAGCCTGTGGGCACGGTTTTCATTGGTATCGGTACACGCGACCCGAAGTCCGAGGTGATGGTGCGTCGCTTTATGTTTCCGGGAGATCGATCGACGATTCGGGATCGCGCCGCCAAATCAGCGTTACAGATGCTCCGGTTTCTGCTGCTGGATGTGCCGCCTGAGAAGTCAGGGTTGCTCTGGCAGGCCGGTGATCTAATTTCGTTTCCCTTTGTCCCAGGTGATCCATGCACGATGTGAACACTGTCTACATCGCATTGGGATCGAATCTTGGTAATCGGTCAGCCAACATCAATGCAGCACTGGAAGCGATCAAGCGACTGGAAGGCACCGCGTTGATGCAGATGAGCGATGTGCTTGAAACGGACCCTGTCGGTCCTCCCGGCCAAGGGAAGTACTTGAACGCTGTTGCAGAGATTTCTACGTCGCTTCGTCCTCACGGGCTCA
>DASZQE010000111.1:0-4151 GCA_035550175.1 Phycisphaerales bacterium
AAGAAGTCAAGAAAAGCCGCCAAGGTGGCACGCTGTCCATAGGGTGCTTCGGCTTCTCGCTTGTTCTGACTGCTCTCACAGGCTGCCAAGCCCCGCCACCTGCCGTTGATCCCAGTGCCGCGATAAGCGATGCATTGAGCGTGCATGAAACCATCTTGTTTCGCAGTGAAGGCGGACCGATTGATGAACCGTTCGAACTTATTGCAACATTGACGTTGGCGGAAGCGATGCGTCGTTCGGTCACAACCGATCCCACGATTCATGCTGCCCTTGCGCGGGTGCGCATCGCCCTTGCGAATGCCGATCAGGCTCGGTTGTGGCCGAATCCGGTGTTCAACTTGGCACTCCGCTGGCCGGAATCTGGCGGGAGCCCAACGATCGAGGCGTCGCTTGCTCAAGATCTCCTCACCATCCTGCAGACGAAGCGAAGAGCAAACGCCGCAGACAATCGACTTCGGCAGGCTGCGGCGGATGCCATGGCGGTGGCGCTCGATGTGGCTAGTGAAGTACAAGAACGGTACGCCACTGCGCAAGCGTTCGATGAACTCATCCCGGCGCTTGAAACGCGCCGCGAACTGTTGAACCGGCTCATTGACCTGGCCCACTCCCGGCTCAATGCGGGCGAGGGCACACGCCAAGATTTGACTGTGTTGCAAGCTCAGCGCGTTGAACTCGATGTTGAAATCGCAACCACTGAACTGGAACGCCGCGATGTACGCTTGCGATTGGCGCGACTGATCGGCGAACCGTCTGCGGCAGCCACATGGGAGCTGGATCACTGGGTGGCGCCGTCATACCCAAATGTGCCCGAATCGGTCTGGGTGGATTTGGCACTGCAGCATCGCCCCGAGATTCAGTCCGTGATCTGGCAACTGGCAGCTTTGGGTGATGATTTGGCCTTGACGAGATTGCTTCCCATTGAAGGCTTTTCGACCGGCGGCAATGCAGAAAAGAATTTCGACAGGAGTATCGGTCCGGAAATTTCTACTCCGCTACCACTCTTCGATATGGGGCAGGCGCGACGCGCACGTGTCACGGCAGAACAGATTGAAGCACGACATGAACTAACCAGAACCAAACGCATGGTTGTGGAAGATGTCCGCCAGGCGTACGAGACGTTGGAGCGAACATCCTTCAACATGCAGCGTGTACGAAGTGAACTGATACCGCTTCAGGAGCAGCGAATGACAGACGCTGAGGCGATGTTCCGTGCCGAACGTGACATCACCGGCCTGATCCTCGCTGAGCAGGATCTACGTGGTGCACAAGCGCGGGCAATCGATCTGGAACGTCAAATGACCATTGCAATGATTCGGCTCCATCGCGCCGTTGGAGGCGCCGGCGTTGCAAAGACCGTGGCTGTGAAATCGGTATCCATCCCCATTGTCGCAGAGTCCGCGTCTCATTTGAATCCAGCTCCGCTTCCCACCGCCCGCGATGAATCCAAGGAGATGAACTGATGTTCCGCTTGCTGTTGATGATGATCGTATTATTCGCATATTCGCTGACAGGATGCAGCCGCTCCGGCGAGGCTCCTACGGAACACGATGAAGCCGATGACCATGACCATGCCCACGAAGGTGAAGCAGCTCACACCGATGAGGTTGTGCTCACAGCCCAAGCGATCGAACACTATGGCCTGAAGACTGAGGCGGTGCGTTTGTGGCAGTTACTGCCAACTTTCATGGCCCCCGCACGCATTGGGTTCAATACTGAAGCGATAGCGCATGTCGGTTCGCCACTCTCAGGCCGAGTTGTGGAATTAAAGGTCCGGCTCGGCGATAACGTGCTCGCGGGTGATCCACTTGTCGTTGTGGAAAGCCCGGAGCTTGGCACGGCACAGAGCGACTTTCTGATCAAACGGACGGCGGTCGACACTGCCGCTCCCGCTGTTGATCTGGCTAGGGCAACTTGGGATCGTGCGCGCAACCTTTTTGAATCCACACAGGGCCTGACGCTGACAGAAGTTCAGCAGCGCGAGGCTGAATACAAAGCTGCATCAGCTGCGCTCAAGTCGGCAGAGGTTGAGGCCGTCGCGGCGGAAAATCGGCTGCATTTGCTGGGAATGTCCCAGGAACAGGTTGAAACGCTTGCACGGTCCGGCGAAGTCAATCCCCGATCGACACTCGCCGCGCCGATTGCCGGCGAAGTCGTGCTGCGTGAAGTCACGTTGGGTGAATTGGTTCATCCTGAACGTGAAGCCCTGATTGTGCTCGCGGACATGACGAGCCTGTGGGCGCTGGCTGAAGTACCGGAAGCACGCATCCAGGAGGTGCGCCTCGGCGCGACAGCCTGGATCAATGCAGGCGAGCTGGATCCGCACCGTCACGAAGGCCAGGTCTCGTACATCGCGCCTGCCATTGACCCCAAAACACGAACCGCGACGGTCCGCGTCGTGGTCGAATGCAATGATCGCTCGCTCAAACCAGGGAATTTTGTGCAAATCGAACTTGTCGGCAGCATGCCGGCTGATGGGGAGCCGCAGCCGGTTTTGGCTGTCCCTGAGAGCGCTATTCAGACCGTTGAAGGCGATACGGCAGTGTTTGTGCCCGTCGATGGTGAACCCAACACTTTTGCTAAACGCAAAGTCACCATTGGCCAGCCGGTCGGTGGATTGGTTCCAATCATGACCGGCTTGGTGGAAGGGGAACACTTTGTTTCTGCAGGTTCGTTCATTCTCAAGGCTGAACTGGGAAAAAGCGCCGCAGAGCACTCTCACTAATCAGGTCGATACAGGAGCAAACGAAATGTTGGAAGCCGTCCTCCATTTTTCAATTCGCAACCGCTGGTTCATCGTGCTGCTCACAGCGCTGGCGGCGGCTCTGGGTGTTTATTCGCTGCAGCGATTGCCCATTGATGCCGTGCCCGACATTACCAACAACCAGGTCCAGATCAACGTAGTGGCACGCTCGCTTTCACCGATTGAGATTGAGAAGCAGGTGACATTCCCGATCGAGAATGCGCTTGCCGGAATTCCCGGTCTGCAATCGACCCGCTCGCTTTCCCGCAACGGCTTTGCGCAAGTCACAGCGATTTTCAATGACGATGTCAATATTTACTTCGCACGGCAACAGGTGTCTGAGCGTCTCGGCGAAGCCAAGGAGAGTCTTCCTCCCAACGTGGAACCCATCATGGGCCCGATCGCAACCGGTTTGGGCGAAGTGTTCATGTGGACAGTCGAGTATGAACACCCACATGGTGATGGCATTCCCACAAATGCTGCCCACAATGGAGCACCGGGTTGGCAGAGCAACGGTTCCTATTTGACGCCGGAAGGACGCACACTCACCAGTGACTTCGAGCGCGCTGCGTATTTGCGCGAAGTTCAGGACTGGATCATTCGCCCACAACTCAAGGGTGTGAAGGACGTTGCGGGCGTCGATGCCATTGGTGGATACGTCAAGCAGTATCACGTCCAGCCTGACCCCATGAAGCTGGTCTCGTACGGCCTGACGTTCGCCGACGTCATCAATGCACTGGAAAAGAACAATGTCAGTACCGGCGCGGGATACATCGAGCACAAGGGTGAATCGTACTTGGTGCGTGCCACTGGTCGCATTGAATCCATCGGACAGGTTGAATCAATCGCGGTCGGAACACGAAACGGCGTGCCGATCTATGTGCGCGACATCGTGTCCTCCGGAGGCGTGGGTGTCGGCCGCGAGCTGCGAACCGGGTCAGCAAGTGAGAATGGCGAAGAGGTAGTTGTCGGCACAGCCATCATGCTCATGGGTGCCAACAGCCGAACCGTCGCTACAGCCATCGCAAAAAAGATGGCGGAAATTCAGCCAAGCCTTCCACCTGGAATCAAGGCTAAGACCGTGTTGAATCGGACCAGACTTGTCGATGCCACGATCAATACTGTTCGAAATAACCTCCTGGAAGGCGCTATCCTGGTGATTGCGGTGTTGCTGCTCATGCTCGTCAATTTGCGAGCTGCACTGATCTGCGCACTGGCCATTCCACTCTCGATGCTCATGACTGCCACCGGGATGGTGCAGAGCAGAGTCAGCGGCAATCTCATGTCACTTGGGGCCATCGACTTCGGCCTGATTGTCGACGGCGCCGTCATCATTGTCGAGAACTGTCTCCGGCGCCTGGCTGAACGGCAGCATCACGATGGTCGCCTGCTCACACTTCAGGAACGCCTC
>DASZQE010000112.1:0-3051 GCA_035550175.1 Phycisphaerales bacterium
TTGATCGCACAGATCACCTTGATCCCCGCCGCTGCCGCTTCAAGAATCGCGTCCGCAGCAAACGGCGGAGGCACGAAAATCATCGTCGCATCCGCGCCCGTCTCGCGCACCGCATCCGCCACGGTGTCAAAAATCGGAAGGTTGTTCGCGTCCTTCGTCCCGCCCTTTCCAGGCGTTACGCCGCCCACCATCATCGTCCCGTATTCCAGGCACCCCTTCGTATGGAATGCGCCCGCCGAGCCCGTGATCCCCTGGCATATCACCCGCGTTGATCCGTGTACAAGTATCGCCATCCCGTGAGTATACGGACTTTCCCCGCAGATTCAGTGACGCTGTCCCGTTCAATTCCACTCGATTGTGTGCCGTCTGGCACCCTTCATCTTCGTGTGCCACTGCTATGTCGGCAGTGCGGGTGCCACACAGCGTCCTGAGCGCAGCGAAGGTGCTGTGTGTGTAGTCAAATCAATCTTGATTCTTTCAACGCTCTTTGTTTCGCATGAAATCCGCCACATGCGCAAATCGCGCATTCAGAAAATCACGCAGCGCACCACCGATCCCCCGTTCATCCATCGCTCGCCCCATGCACGTCAGCCACTGGTCGCGTTCCTGCTCCCCGATCGCAAACGGCATGTGCCGCGCCCGCAATTTCGGATGTCCGTACTGCTTCACGTACAGATCAGGCCCGCCCAGCCACCCGCTCAGAAACATGAACAACTTCTCCCGCGATCCCCTCATCTCTTCCGGATGCAGCCTCCGAATCCCTGCGAACTCCGCATCTCGCTCCATGTGATCGTAAAAGCACTCCACCAGTCCGCGCACGCCCACCTCGCCCCCGATCGCTTCATACGGCAGGTTCTCCGGCCCGAACGCTTTCTCTTCACCATCACCCTTGGAAACACTCGATTGCAGCATCACTTGATGATACGTGACAACTATTGGCTGATGACATGAAAAAAGCCGCGTGCGATTGCCTGCGGCTTCCTGTGGTCAATCCATCCATTCATCTCACGGCTGTGCATCCACCTCTTCCGTCGGCAGGCTCATCTCCTCCAGCACATCCATCGTGATGTCCAATTCCTTCGGGCATTTCACTGCGGTTCGCAGCCGAATCTCCGTCAGCGCTCCGTCGCCATCCAGTGCCTTGAAATCCTTGTCCGGCTGGATGAACCGATACACGATGTCGATTCCCTTCTTTTCCGCAACCACATCAACACCGTTCAACAACTCCTTGTAGCACTTCTGCATTTGCTGCACTTCAAGATCATCCCGTCGCTTCGCGGCGGATTTTCCCCACTCCTGGTATTCGGAAAGCAATTTCTTGCCTCTGTCGCGCGCGTCGTTGAAATCCGGACTGTCCTGGGCCATTCCGTGCATGGCGCTCGCCAACTCATTCAGTTGATCCCGGTAATCCTTGTCTTTCGCGGTCAACTCATCACCGAGTTGTTTCCGCTCGTCGGCCAGCGATTGCGCATTCATCAGCGGATTCAGGATTCGCCCCGTGTCCACAAACGCCACCGAATACACTTTCTGAAACGGGCTGTCTCCGAAACTCACGTGTTTCTTGTCCGCCTTCAGCACAACGTCGCCGCCGTCGCCGCTCAGCGTCAACGCATTGGTCGGCCCCATTTGTTCATCCGCCATCGGACGCGCGTATGCCGCGCTCGGCATCCACCTCCCCGCCGCAAACATCACGTTCACGCCCACCAGCGCCGCCAACGTCGTGTACACCATCGCTCGTTCAAATGTCTTCATGTTGTTCTTTCTAAATAAAGGAAACGCTCTCGCCAATGCCACAAGCATAGATCACTTCGCACCGCTTAACCCCTCATCGCACTGCTTTCATGCACGATTTCACCGCGATTTCCACTTGCCCCTAGACACCCGCCACGCCGTTTCGATTCCTCTCAATTCATGCGCTATGCCTCAGCGTCCGTGGCATCGCACTCACGATTTTCCGCCGGTCCGCTTCTTCAAAGAATCGCTGTCTTCGCGCCCGCACCGCCTCCGGGGCATACACCCGACCCGCCAATCCGATCAATCCCCACTGCAGCTCCTCCGCGCTCATTTTTGCGGGCACAAAATTCACGTCAAACAGCGTGCATGTGTTCCAGTTTCCCGGCTCGATCAATCGACCGGCTTTCAGCAACCGCTCGTGCAACGCCGTGCCCGGAAATGGAGTCTGTACGGTCAACTGCACATCAAACGGATTTGTCCTTTGCACAAACTCATGAACATTGTCAAACACCTCCGGACCATCCGCATCCAATCCCAGAATGAAGCACGCATTCACGGTGATGCCGTGCGCCTGAATTCTGCGGATCGCCCACTCGTACTTGTCGAACTGCTTCAGCTTCCAGTTCGCGCGCTGCTCCAGTCCGTCCAGCCCCTCAGCACGCGGGCTTTCCAACCCGATCAAAAGCTGCCTGCACCCCGCTTCGCGCATCATGATGAGCAAGTCCTCATCTTCCGCGATCGAAACATCAACTTCCGTGAACCACTGCACCCGCTGTCCGATCATTCCGCGCATCAAATCCTTCGCATGCACGCGATTCACAAAGCTGTTGTCATCCGCAAACTCAATGAACGGCTTATTCCATAATCGCTTGATCGCCTCCACCTCCGCGAGAATCTTCTCAACCGGCTTCACCTTGTATCGCTTGGTTAGTTGAATCGAGCTCGCGCAGAACTCGCACTTGTGCGGGCACCCGCGTGAAGTCTGCACCGTCAGCCGGTTGTATTTCTCGATTGAAAGCAGATCAAATCGTGGAATCGGAGCGTCCGCCAGATCAAATTCTTCGTCCGCCCGATACGCCCCGCCGAGAGTTCCACGGCGGAAATCCTCAAGAATCCTCGGCCAGATCACCTCGCCTTCCCCGACTGCCGCCGCGTTGCAGTGTTGCAACGCTTCCTCAGCGCACGCGCTCACGTGCAGCCCGCCCATCACCACCGTATGCGGACTCATCGGGATCGGATGTGCCATAATGCCGCCGAATCCGGCTTCTTCATACATTGCCGTCAGTTCGCTCAGGGGGTACGCATCGCCGTCAGCCG
>DASZQE010000113.1:0-2563 GCA_035550175.1 Phycisphaerales bacterium
CCTGATTCAAATTGGAAAATGCCTGCGGTGTCGCCGCGGCGGAAGACATCGAAGACGCGCTGATCATCGAAGGGAATGTTGTCGAGATCGAGAGGGTGGAAGGTTCGGGCTTCGGAAGGTTTATCAGCGAAGACGGCGGACGTGATGGCCTGGGGTGAAAGAGTTTCGCGGATGATCTTGCGCGCGAGCTCAATGGTGGAGAGCGTGCGGAGGCCGAGGAAGTCCATCTTGAGCAGGCCGACTTTTTCGCAAGTGGGGCCATCCCACTGAGTGACGACTTCATCGGAACCTGTGGCGCGGCAGAGCGGGACGATGTTGTCGAGCGGCTGGGTGGCGATGACGACGCCTGCGGCATGAACGCCAATGTGACGGGCGTGATTTTCGATGGCTTTGGCGGCGTCGAAGACTGTGCGAGAGGCTGTGTTGGATTCGTATTCGTGCTTGCAGTTGGGTTCCTGCTGAAGTGCGGCGTCGATGGTGATGTTGAGTTGTTCGGGGATGAGATTGGAAAGTCGCTGGCCTTCGGAGGGCGAAAGGCCGTGGACGCGGGCGACATCTTTGATGGCAGCGCGGGCCTTGAGGCGACCGAAGGTGACGATCTGCGCGACGTGGCCATATTTCTGGCGGACGTAGTTGAGGACTTCGGCGCGGCCATCCTGGCAGATGTCGATATCGATGTCAGGGTATTCGGCGCGGTCGGGGTCGGTGAAGCGCTCGAAGAGGAGGCCGAAACGTTCGGGGCAGGCGTTGGAGAGGCCGAGCACGTAGCCGACCATTGTGCCGACGCCCGATCCGCGGGCAGCGGCGGGGATGCCGCGCTGACGGGCCCAGTTGACGAAGTCCCAGACGATGAGGAAGTAGGCGGAGATTTTCTTGGCGGCGAGGATGGAGAGCTCGCGGTTGAGGCGGGATTTGATGTCGGGGGTGATGGCGTCGCCATAGCGCCACTTGAGACCGGCTTCGGCGAGACGTGTGAGGGCCTGATCGCATTCATCAATGACGGCGGAGCCGGAGGATTGCACTTCTTCGGCAGAGACGGGGAGGATTTCGATACAGGCACAGAATTGCTTGAACCATTCGGTGGGGTCGATGCTGCGTTTGAAGGCGGGTGGTTCGGTGGTGGTTCGCACACGCACGAGGGGCGCGTGGCTGGCGGAGAAATCGAGCGTGACGTTGCAGCGGTCAGCGATGGCGGCGGAGTTGGCAATGGCCTGGGGGATGTCGGCGAAGAGCTCGGCCATCTGCTGAGGAGATTTGACGTAGAGCTCTGGCGGATATTTCAGGCGGGTGGCGTCGTCTTTTGTGCGAGCCATCGAGATGCAGCAGAGCGTGTCGTGGTCGTCGTAATCCTCGCGGGTAAGGAAGTGGGCATCGTTGTCGGCGACGAGAGGGAGGTCGAGTTCGTGGGCGAGCTTGATGAGGAGCGGGTTGATGCGTTCCTGATCTTCCACGCCGACGCGCTGGAGTTCGATGAAGAAGCGGCTTTGGCCGGCGGCGTTGACGCCGAAGGTTTCCTTGTGCCATTTGGCTTCGGCGTAAGCGGCGTGCTGATGGACGGGGTCGCCGGTTTGGACGAACTGGGTGAGGTGATGGGCGAGCGAGGAGCCGAGGTGGCCGTTGATGGCGATGAGGCCGTCGGCGTATTGCGCGAGGGTGGATTTATCCATTCGCGGGCGGTAGTAGAAGCCGTTGATGAAGGCGTCGCTGGAGAGCTTGAGGAGGTTTCGCCAGCCTGTGATATTTTCGGCGAGGAGGACGAGGTGGAATCCGCCATCGGCAATGCCGGTGGGCTGGCGGGAGGTGCGGTCGCCGGGCGCGACGTAGGCTTCGATGCCGAGGATGGCTTTGACGCCGGCGGATTTGGCCTTGTTGTAGAACTCGATGGCGCCGAAGAGATTGCCGTGATCGGTGACGGCGACGGCGTTCATGCCGAGGTCCTTGACGCGGGCGATGAGACGGTCGATTTTGTTTCCGCCATCGAGGAGGGAGTATTCGGAGTGGAGGTGGAGGTGGACGAAGGATGCTGATGGAGACGAATTGGACTGGGCAGCATCCTGCTGTGATGAAATCATGATCAGCGTCCGGCCAAGAAAGGAATGATGGGACTCATCTTAGCCAGAACGTGCGGGAGCGACAGAGATTCGGGGTCGAGAAACGGGTGAGGACGAAATGCCTATGATCCGAAGGGGCGTGAGCGAATGCAGTTGACAGGATTTCCTGAGTGAATGATGAATGAAGAGACGGTTCAACGAGCGTTTCGTGTGGTTGTTCGTCAGCCGAACTGGCTGATTCGGTGGACGATTTATATTTTTGCGGGGATCATCGCGCTGCCGTTCATCTTGCTTTTGTTTGCAGCGGCGGTGATTGCGGCGGCGGCGTTTGCGATTTTTCTGCTTGTGAACGCGGTTGTGAGGAGGGTTCGCGCGATCGGACCGAGAAACGACGGGCGAGAGAACGTGCGCGTAATGCGGCGTTGAAGTGAATTATTCGGAATCGGCGGAAAAGTCGAGGGGCGCGAGCGTTTCAAGCTGGATTCGCTGAAGAAGCAGGCGGCGGAATTCGC
>DASZQE010000114.1:0-6955 GCA_035550175.1 Phycisphaerales bacterium
CATCTTCACTGATGGAACAGGAGAGGGATCGCATTCAGACGAATGTCGTGAAACTAAGGCAGCACGAAGCAATAAAATAATATCGTTGTCATCACTTTCAGGAGTGCCCATGCCGCGCGTCATCCATTTTGAAATTCACGCCAGCCAGCCGGAAAAGATGGTGGAGTTTTATCGCGCGTTGTTCGGCTGGGAATGCACCAAGTGGGGCGGACCGATGGAGTACTGGTTGATCAAGACCGGCGAGCCGACCGCAACGGGCATCAACGGCGGGCTGATGATGCGCCGCGGTGCGAAGCCAACCGACGGTCAGGCGGTGAATGCGTTCGTCTGCACGGTGGACGTTGTGAACGTGGATGAATCGGTGAGGAAAGCGACGAGCCTGGGCGCGGCAATTGCGCTGCCGAAGATGGCGATCCCGGGTGTGGGCTGGCTGGCGTACATCAAGGATCCGGACGGCAACATCCTCGGAATGATGCAGAATGATCCGAAGGCATCGTAAGCATTTGCTTACTTTGTCGAGCCGTTACGCAAAATCCAAGTGAACATCGGCCGGGCGTCGATATCTCCTGCGCTTCGTCGTGTCACAGGGGATATTCCGTGTTGCTCATTCCATATGGCTTGTGCGTGGTGGCGCTGTTTGCAGGCGTCGGCTTTCTGCTGCTCAGGGCGTGGCTGCTGATACCCAGGCGAAGCAAGACGCTTTGCCCGGGTCCGCGCCGACGGTGGTGGGTCTGGGGCTTGCCGTTCGCGTGGGTGTATCGCAGACCGTGCGGCTATGACCTGCGAGGGCAGACAGCTGGTGCATCCGGCTGCGTCCGCTGTCCCGAGTGCGGATCAACGATTACACGTCGGCAGATGCGCAGACATCTCGTGCGGATCAGGCCGTTCACCGCGGGTGTGCTGTTCACGCTCACGGGTTGGTACGGCCTGCACACGGAAGGTTTGCAGCTTTCCAAGGTTGTTGTGGACGCGCCGACGACCGCGCTCATCGTGGTGGAGAAAGTGCTTGCGGGTTCAACACCGAGGGAAGTGCGGAGCGAGATTTCGGAACGGATTCGGACAACCACACTCACGCCGTGGGAAGCCCGGCATGAAGCCGAGTCGCTTGTCAACGACTTGCGGGATGACGATGTCTGGGGAAATTCGGCGCGGGCCACGCCGCTGCTCATGCAACTTGGTGATGCTGCGAATCCAATCCTGGAACGTGCGCTGCTATCAGAAGATTATCAACAGCGTCAGTTTGCCGCGGAGGTGCTTCGAGCACGAGTGCTCTATCAGCCGTCATCCGCGATGATTCGCGCCTGCGTGGAAGGACTGCAGGACGATCACCTGGGCAACTACAACGCATCCGAAGGGGTGACGTATCTCATCAAGCACATTGATTGCGCGAAGGACGAACTGCGTTCGAATCTGAATTCAAAAGATTGGCAGGAGCAATTGCTGTGCGCTGCGATCCTTGGATGTGCACGCCAGCTTGATTGTGTCGATGAGGCCATGCCGATTCTGATCACGCACCTTTCCGACAATCACATTCAGAACGATGCCGTGGTCGCCCGGACCGCCGTGAACGGATTCGGTGAATCGGCGAGACCATATCTGGAACGAGCGATTCAATCTGATGATGCGCAACTTCGTCGCAACGCGAAGACGCTCATCAAGTGGCTCGATGATGAAGCGAAACAGCCTTCGTTGGAACCTGACGAGCCGCTGTTTCCTGATGGCGTCTATCTTCTGTATCAATACAACCACGATCGCTGACGCTTACGAAGACGATTCGCCGGCATGCTGTTCCTCGATGCGAAGTCTCTCTTTCGGGTACTCCACGTGCATCAAACACAATCCTGCGGGTCCCAGCGTCGGCCCCGCAGCTCTGCGATCCTTCGCAGCAATGATTCCGGGCACATCGTCCGCCTTGATCTCGCTGCGCCCAACCTCAAGCAGTGTGCCAGCGATGATCCGCACCATGTTGTAGAGGAATCCGCTGCCGGTGACCTGGATGTGGCAGCGATGCGCATGCGTGGCGGTGACCGTGCATTCGAAAATCGTCCGCACAGTGGTTTCACGTTCATGGTTCAGCCGCGTGAAGCTCATGAAATCGTGTTCGCCGACCAGATGCTGCGCCGCTTCGTTCATCGCAGCCACATCGAGTGCATATGCGGTTCGGGTGACGTATCGCCGGTTGAACACCGAAGGAATGTAACCACGGGAGGTTTCGCCTGATTGCGAGACCACGAACGGCCTGCAGCCATGCTCAAGGCGATAGCGATAGGTCTTGCGTATAGCATCGCGGATCGGATCAAAGTCATTGCGAACGATTCGCACGCTGCGAATCTGCACGTCTTCGGGAAGCCGCGCGTTGATCGCTGCGGGCATGCGGTCCAAAGGAATCGAAGTTTCAGCGGTGAATGCCGCCGCCTGGCCCCGGGCATGCACACCTGCATCCGTGCGCGAAGCACCGATCAGAATCACCGGCTGACGGATGACGATGCGCAGCGTTTCTTCCACAACACCCTGCACGGTGCGCAGCGGCTCTGCGGATGTTGCCGGTTCGAGCACGGAGCTGGGCATCGCGGTGAACGGAATGGCGGGAATCTCCGCAGCGAACTCTGACGCCTCATCGTTTTCGGCCGAAGCGTGCGCAAGCGATGCGTGCTGCTTCTGCCAGCCATGGAAGTCAGTGCCGTCGTAGGCGATTTTCAGAAGATAGCGCGGCATGAAGGGGACATGCTAAAGGAACACGCTGTCAACTCAATTCCCGAACAGATCCTTCTGCGGGAACATCCCCTTCTCCTCGAAATACTTCAGCGCCTCATCCACGGATGAAAAAATCCGCGTGGCGGTTTCCGTGATGAACGGGCTGGGCTTTTTCTTAGGCTTCCACACCACGTAGACCTCTTTGGTGTGTTCCCATGCGTGGTGGAGTTCACGCTCCACGCCGCTGCTCAGGCCCGGCACTCCGCCGGGCAGTTCAGGCACAAGCGAGCAGATCATGTCCGCCTGGTCGATGAGCTTGAAATCGCGCATGTAAATCTGGCCGTCCACGTCGCCGGCGATGTCGAGCACCTGCTTCACGGACACGCGAATCGATCCGCTGCTCTTGCGCCCGCCGAACGAATGCGGTTCCACTTCGATCCAGTCCTTGCCTTCGCGGGCAGCGGCGATGGCGCGATCGAGCAGAAGTTTTTCATCCACGTCGCCGGGATCAAACGCGATGAACTGCTTGGCGAGTTCCGCGCGGAAATGGTCGATTTCCGCCAGCACGTCAGGCATGTCCACCACGTGGCTCATCGGAAAGCTCGGATACACCTTGCGCATGTCGGGGCGCGTGATGAGCCGCATGCACGTTTCCACGGTGTCCGTCTGGCGACCGCGCGAAAGCACGTAGAACTTGTTCGCACATCCGACCGCTTGTGCGAGCAGCTCGGTGGCGAGAATTTCCTCTTCCCGCCAGACCATGCAATCCTTGAGCGTGGCGTCAATGTCATGCTCGCTGTGCAGCCGATGATGCACGACTTCGATATTGTCCACCAGGCAGATGAGCATGGTGGGCTTGAGCTTCTGCATCAGGTCGAAGTCCATTGCGCTGAACAGGCCATGTCGCCAGCGGAACGTGGCATGCGTGTTGATGATGATGTTCTGAAATTGCTCGGCAGGCGAAGTCGCAGCAATGATGTCCTTGAATGCGGCGCGGCGCAGTGCGTTGAGGCGTGAGAGCGGGAGATCGAGAATGCGACCGGGACGGATGTCCGGAGCCTCGGCGTACATCATGTCGCCGACGTGGAACATTTCGATCGGTCGGCCGCGATCGCCCGCCAGCCGAGCGACGCGCTCCAAGTAGCCTTTTTTATCCATGCCGATCTGACCGGTCACCACTGCGCGCATGCATCTGAACTCCGCAAAAATCCCCTGCGTCCCTCGTGGAATTGTGCGGCACAGTATAGACCGTGCGAATCGAGATGCTGCATTTCGCCCTGCAAATCCCGCAGTTTCACATTATCGGATCGTTCGTCTACCACATCTCGTGGCAACGTGCCGAGCGTCTACAATCGAACTCGATTGTTTCGAAACTGCTTCAGGAATTGTGAATGGCACGCAAGCGAAAATCATGTGCGCACTTCGTCAAAATCAGCTTGGCGATTGTTGCGCTTGCACCGCTGTCTGCGTGTGATCGTCAACCCTCTGCAGCCACGGAGCCATCTGCGAGCGTGTCCACAACTCAAGGCGCGGCTTCGCACTGGCTTGCCACGCAGACCGATTCGGTGGTGGTGATTTCCGATGTCAACGTGCAATCGCAACTCGCCGTGGCTGCAGACCGGGCGCGCACGTCAGCAGACCAGGCTCGCGTGAAATGGGCATCGCAGCCGAGCCAGCGCGACCGCTGGGCGATCAAGTGGTCCGCGCCGACTCTTGAAGGCGCGCCCGAGCAGGTGTGGGTGGTGCCTGTGAACTGGTCGGAGTTCCGCATCGAAGGCAGACTTGTGACTGATCCGATCCGCACGCTCGAATGCGGAAAATCGCAAGGCGACATCGTTTCATTTCCCGCCAATGAACTTGTGGACTGGGTGTATCTCGCGGATGGCAAGCCCGACGGACAGCGCGAAGGCGGATTCACACTGAAGGTGCTTGAAGAGCGCGCGGGTAAGCCGAGGTGAATTGAGCGACGATTCAGTCGCGCGGAATTACGGATACAGCCGCTCAACCTTCCAGCCACCTTCTGTCTTGGCGGTGTACTGGACGCGATCGTGCAGGCGGAAACTGTGGCCCTGCCAGAACTCCATGAGATCAAGACTGATGCGGTAGCCGCCCCAGTGCGGCGGGCGAGGCACACTTTTGCCTTCGTAGCGCTGCTGCATGCGCTTGACGGCGAATTCAAGTTCCGAGCGATCGCTGCACACGTTGCTCTGCAGGCTGGCCCATGCGCCGATCTGGCTTTCGCGCGGACGGCTGGCGAAGTACGCATCGGATTCCGAATCGCTGACCCAACTGACCTTGCCTTCAATGCGCACCTGGCGATCCAGCGAATCCCAGTGAAACAGCAGGGCGCATCGCGGGTTGGCTGCCAGCGCGAGCCCCTTGCGGCTTTGTCTGTTTGTGTAAAACACGGCACCGCGCGCATCGAAATCCTTCAGCAGCACGATCCGGCTGGAAACCTTTCCACTTGGGTCAACGGTGGCCAGCGACATGGCGTTGGGGTTGGGCAGGCCGGATTTCGCTTTCGCTTCATCCATCCACTGGTTGAAGAACGCCACGGGATCCTCTGGAGGATGATCAAAATCAACCATGGTTTTTCCCAACAATTGCTGGCAGAGAGCGCCGGAGTGCGAATCTACGTTCTTGAACGCATCGGCCCGTCGCTGCGGCTTGTGAACTTCATCACGGATCACCGTAACAAAAGTGCCGATGCATAGTATATGTAAGTGATGCGCATTCAGTTGCGTTTCACGAATTCAACCGGGTTTTGCCGAATGAGATTTTTTGGGGAGTTGCGCAACAAAAACCCGTCAGTTTCGTTCTACGTGGGAGCGTGGAGTTTTCGCACACTTTGAGGGGAAGACACCAGTCGGCCCGAGCGTGCATGTTCGTGTTGTGCGCGTCAGGCGACCAGCAAGAAGCGAGGAATCACCATGCACGAAAAGCGCAATTTCGGACTGGTCCTGCTGCTCGCAGCAGCATTCATCTGGGCCATCGCAGCCTGGCTCTTCATGCGCGATGAGGCTCCGCTGCTCGTTCACCAACGCATTGTCGCCACGTTTCTCGTGCTGGGTTTTGCAGGCTGGCTCGTGTACGCATTCAACTTTGAAGACAAGCTTCCTGATCATCTGAATGACACCGTCGGCCCCATGTATTACGAAGCTGACGGCATTTCCTTCTTCCCCATGCTCAAGGCTCACGGACGGCAGGCTGTGCTCAGCGTGTACTACCAGAATCGCTTCGAGAATCCCGCGGAGGTCATCGTGCATCTTCGCCCGCCTGCGGACAGTTTCGTCGTTCGTCCCGGCATGCAGGATTTGCATTTCGCGTTCCGATGCAGCGGAGGCGATTACGGCGTGATTTACCAGCCGGTCGCCATTCCCGAGCATCTGCAGGGCGAAGTCATTGAAGTGCTTCTCGCAGCGGCCAGCTATTACCCGCGCAGTCACGGCGCTCGGCTTCGCAAGCACGCAGGCATGCCTTGCGGTTCGCTGTACGTGGACTGGGGCGGAGCGGCGTTCAAGACCGGGGTCCACGAAGTGTCCGGCGAAGTCAAGCTGCGCAATCCGGTGGTCTTTCATCTCGCCATGCCCACCGAAGTCATGCCGGGCGTGACCGGCGCGGAAGTGTGGAAACAGCAGCAAATTCAGGCCGGTCCGGCGTTGGCGTGAATTTCACGCAATTTCAGGGTGTGAATCGCGCTTGCTGATCGCTCGCCACATGGCGAAGATGCGCCCATGACAACTCTTTCTCCCGCGCCGCGTCCCTCCGTTCCGCGTCCCGTTGTCGGCACCTGCGATGTCGGCCTTGTCGGCCTCGCCGTCATGGGCCAGAATCTCGTGCTCAATCTCGCTGACCACGGCTATCAGGTCGGCGTGTACAACCGCACAACATCCGTTACGGATGAATTCATCAAATCCAATCCGCCCAGCGTCTTCGGCTCGCTCGGCGGCGGACTCGTCGGCTCGCACGAACTCAAGGACTTCGTCGCATCGCTCAAGCGTCCGCGCATCATCATTATTCTGGTGAAAGCCGGACCCGCAGTCGATGCTGTGTGCGAGCAGTTGCTTCAGGCCGGCGTCGAACCCAACGACATCGTCGTCGATGGCGGAAACTCGCTCTGGACGGACACCATCGCGCGCGAAAGCAAGTATCGCGGCAAGCTCACCTTCTTCGGCTCCGGCGTCTCCGGCGGAGAAACCGGCGCGCGTTTCGGCCCTTCGCTCATGCCCGGCGGCGACCCGAAAGCATGGCAGCGCCTCAA
>DASZQE010000115.1:0-6548 GCA_035550175.1 Phycisphaerales bacterium
CGGATGTGTGCATGTACCCGCAAGTGCGTGTGTGGACAACGCCGCCGTCGCAGCCAGCACGAGTGCAGACAATGATCCCTGTGCGTCATGTTTGAGCATGGCAATCCTCTCCGAAACGTTCCCTTGACAGAATGAATTGAAAAACAAATTGGGCCGCCAGCCTAGCGGCATCGCGCGGCAATCAGAATCTTCTTTTCCGGATTTTTTTGAGTTTCAAGAAAAAAATGCCAATGCGCTTTCATGGAAATATCGCGATTTATCTTTGCTCAACTTGCCTCAATTACCGAAATTGCTCGCTGCCCATCCGTTGTCTTCGGAGACAACCTCAAACACATCGCGCACCTGTCACGATGAATCCATCGCGCAGCTACTCCGCTCTCTCGATATTCATGTCTTCGTCATTCAACACGAATGCTCCAAGCTTCAATCGCGCTCGCGCAAGATCACGAGGCTGGCGGTGTGGCCGTGCAGGTGGCTCTTTGCGCCCATCGGGCCGAATTCACCGGCGGCGAAGAAGCCGGCGAGGGGCATGGCGGGCAATGCGTTCGCGATCGTCTCCACATCCTGATTCGGCTGCGAAAACAGCTTGGTGCCGCGTCCGTTGCAGGTGAACAGCAGACCGGCGAAGGGCTTCTCGCCGAGTCGCTGCGCATCGAGCAAAAGTTCGAGGTCTTCGCGCGCGGTGTCGGCATCGCGCACATGGAACTGGATCGATTGGCCGGTCTTGATGCCGGGGCCGACGACGATGCCGCCTGTGCGCTGATCGAAGCCCATGATGTTGCGGACGAGGAAATCGCCGCGCCCGAAGCGAGGCTTGTACTCATTCACGACTTGGCCGACGAGCACGCCGCGCGAGAGCAATGCGCGATCCGCTTCGTCAAGCTGCTGCGCGGTTTCCTGCAGCACATCCATTGCTCTGCGTCCACCGAGCTGCAGCACGACGTATTCGTGCGACTTGGTGATGACGAAAGGCTTGCCGATGGGCTTGCACCCCTGGCTGACGATGAAGTCGGCATCGAAATCGCCGGAGAAACTCAGGCCGATCGCGCCTGCGTGCAGCGCAGCGCGGTTGAGCACCATGACGTTGAGGCCGGGCTGGCTTGCGCCGCTGGCCATGCCGCCGATGACGGTGATGGGACGATTGGCGTTGTTCGTGTCGCTTTGGCAACTGGTGATCGCGGGCAACAGCTTGGTGATCGGCGTGGTGAAGGGGTCGCCGATGAGCGTCGTGAACTTGAACGTGTCATCGATGCCGAGACGTTCGCGGATGGCGGCGGGATTGTTCAGCGGCAGCGGCTCATCGGGCGTGGAGTACCAAGGCGTGAGCTTGACGCCGGGGAGGCGCATGGCGATGACAGAGAGGCCGGCGACACCTTCGAGTTCAGCGTCTGCGCCCAGCACGGCTTCGGCTGTGACGCCGAGGAGCGCGCGGGGGTTGAGCGTGGTGCGGATGGATTCGCAGGCGTCTGCGAAGGCAGTGCGGTGATGGAACGAGCCGAAGATGAGACAGGCATCGCAGAGATGCGCATCGGCGCGTTCTGCGCCGGCGATCTTGATGAGTTCATCGTGCAACTGGGCGGCGACTTCGGTGGCGGCGGTGCGGGTGTCGAGGTGCCCGCTGACTGCGGAGACCGCTGCGAACTTGCCGACGTGTGCTGGAACCGGGGTCATGTGCGTCAACCACTCCTCAATCAATCTCGCAACGCTTCAATGATATGCCGGGCGATTCACGAACGCGGGGATGCCAATGTGGCAGGAAAAATCAGTCAAAACAATGCTGACGCACGAAGAGTTGCAAAAGGTGTGCCGGGATGCAATCAACACACACTTGGCTTCGGAAGAGTGATTCGGCCAATGCGTTTCGTTACAATTGCCTGCGAAGCATTGGGGAAGAATGACTTTGCAAATAGAGAACACGCTGACAGTTTACGAACGCGGGAGGATCAAGGCGGGGCTTGATGCAGCGATCGGTGCGCTGGTGTCGCTGCAGAAGAAGGATGGGCATTGGTGCGGGGAATTGCAGGGGGATTCGATTCTGGAATCCGAATACCTGCTGATGAAGTTCATTCTGGGGCAGGAACGCGAGCCGATGGCGGACGGCGCAGATGGGCCGGAAACGTTGGGGAAGATCGCGAACGAGTTGCGGAAGCAGCAACGCACCGATGGCGGGTGGGGGCAGTATCCGGGGTCGGCGGTGGATTTGTCCGCGACGGTGAAGGGATACTTCGCGCTGAAGCTGATGGGTGATTCTCCCTCGGCTGAGCACATGGTGAAGGCGCGGAAGATGGTGCGCCACATGGGCGGTGCGGAGATGTGCAACAGCTTCACGAATTTCTACCTCGCGTGCCTGGGGCAGATTTCGTGGAACGCGGTGCCGGCAATTCCGCCGGAGATCGTGTTCCTGCCGAGGTGGAGCTATTTTCACTTGACCAAGGTGGCGGCGTGGACGCGGACGATGATTCTGCCGCTTTCACTGGTGGTGACGTTGCGGCCTGAGCGGAAGCTGACGAAGGAACAGGGGATTGACGAGCTGTACATTGATGAGCGCGATCGGCACCGGATGAAGAATCTGCGGAAGGCTCCGCCGGGCTGGGCGGCGTTCTTCATGACTGCGGACAGGGTTTTGAAGATCGCGCACCGCTTCGGCGGGACGCCGGTGCGGCGGTTGGCGACCAAGGCTGCGGAGAAATGGATCGTTGAGCGCGCGGGACAGGATGGCGCAGCGACGACCGCGGGATTGGGCGCGATTTTTCCGCCGATGGTGTACCTGCAGATTGCGTTCAAGGCGTTGGGATATGAGCGCGACCATGAAGTGATCAAGCGCGCGGAGCGCGAGCTGGATGAGTTTTTCATTCCGGAAGGCGATCGAATTCGGATTCAGCCGTGCTTCAGTCCGGTGTGGGACACGGGCATTGCGCTCTATTCGCTGACGGATGCGGGGATGTCGCACAGGGATGAGTCGGTTTCGCGGGCGGCGGATTGGCTCTTGGCAAAGGAGTGCGGGTTTACGGGTGACTGGATCGAGAATCTTGACAGTGAGCGGCGTGCGAAGCTGCCGGGCGAAACGGAATTGAAAAAAGTCGGCGCGGCGAACGCGAAAAGCGGCGGGTGGTATTTCGAATATCACAATGCGTGGTATCCGGATGTGGATGACACCGCGATGGTGACCATGGCGCTGCGGCGTGCGGGCGGGGCGATGAACATCGAAGCGGCCGCGCGTGGCGTGCAGTGGATTTTCTGCATGCAGAATGACGACGGGGGATGGGCCGCATTTGACAAGACCAAGCACCGGCAGATTCTGGAATACATTCCGTTTGCGGATCACAACGCGATGCAGGATCCATCCTGCCCGGACATCACGGGGCGTGTGTTGGAATGTTTAAGTTGGAACGGGTATCGCGTGGATCATCCTGCGATCGCCAAAGCGGTGGCATACATCAAGAGCCATCAGGAAAAGGAAGGCTGCTTCTTCGGGCGCTGGGGCGTGAACTATATTTACGGAACGTGGCAGGCGGTGATCGGCCCGATCCGGTGCGGCGTGCCGACGAGCGAAGAGTGGATTCGCGCAGCAGGAGCGTGGATCAAGAGTGTGCAGAAAGAGGATGGATCGTTTGGGGAGTCGGCGAACAGTTATGAAACGCGATCGCTGATGGGGAAAGGGCCGAGCACAGCGTCACAGACTGCATGGGGCGCGATGATTCTGCAGGAGGTGTATGGGGCGGATGATGCGGATCTGAAGCGGGCGATCAAGTGGTTGATCGACACGCAACTTACGGAACATGCAGCAAGTGATCGTGCATTGAATCCCGATCGCGATCCCGCAGGGAGCTGGGCGGAGCCGTGGTTCACCGGCACGGGGTTTCCAAAGGTGTTTTACCTGCGGTATCACCTGTATCGGCTGTACTTTCCGTTGATGGCGATCGGACGGTATCTCGCGGCGCATGGCGAAACGCGAGCGCCCGAACGGACGGTGAAAGTGATGCCGAAGTTGCAGACGATCACGGCGAGTTAGCAATGATCAATGCTTCATGGATATTCCACGAAGAAATTGATTTGTGCGTACCTCAATGATTGCACTTTGCGACATTGTTCCACGTTCTCTGCGAACCGGAAGGGATTCGGTGCGCTATGATTGACGGTACGTGGAAACTGAGAAGAGAAATGCGCAACGCGCAAATCCGAAAAATGATCGAGGTGCATAGATGACGAAGAACACACGAATTGCCGGCACGGTATCCGCCATTCTTCTTTCGCTGGGGTTGCTCGTTTCGTCTGCAGCCTTTGGGCAGACGGTGCAAAGCATTCAATCCAAGGTGCCGATTCCAAGTTCGCCGGACATTGATGTTGTGGAAGCGATGTCGCGTGCGATTCGTGCCGCTGCGGATGCCGTCTCACCCTCGGTGGTGCAGATTTTCACGACGATGAAAGTCCCGGTGAACAGTGAGGATGGATTTCCATTTCGGAATCGGAGGTTCCAGGCGATTCGGCGTGCGGAAGGCACGGGATTGGTGATTCGACCGGACGGATTCATCGTGACGAACAATCACGTTGTGGATAGTGCGGATTCGATCGTGGTGCGGTTGTATAACGCATCGGGCATGACGCCTGCGAAGGTTGTGGCAACGGACCCTGAGTCTGACCTCGCGGTGATCAGGATTGATGTGAAGGATCTGCCCGCAGCAACGCTGGGCGATTCAACAACAGCGCGGCCAGGCGATTTTGTCGTGGCGATCGGCTCGCCGTTCGGGCTGCGGCAGTCGGTGACATCAGGCATCATTTCAGCGACCGGGCGCGAGAACATCGGGCTGGCGACGTTCGAGCATTTCATTCAACATGATTGCGCGGTGAATCCGGGGAACTCAGGCGGGCCGCTGGTGAATCTGCACGGCGAGGTGATCGGGATCAACACCGCGATTTCATCAGAGTCCGGCGCATTTCAGGGCGTGAGCTTTGCAATTCCGTCATCCATGGTGGCAGCAATCGCAAATGATCTGATCGAAAACGGCCAAGTGCGAAGAGGATGGATGGGTGTCTCGTTGCAGCCATTGACTCCACAGGCGGCAAAGGCGTTGAACGCAGACGGAGCGCAGGGCGTCGTGGTGGCGAACGTGACCTCGAACTCGCCTGCGCAGGTGGCGGGAGTGCAGGTGAATGATGTCATCACGAAAATCAATGCCGAGCCCTTCGAAAATCCGACGGAAATGATCAATGAGATTGCGGGAATGTTGCCGGGCACGTCGGTGAAGCTGGGGATTCTGCGGAACGGGAAAGAGATGACAATTCCCGTGACGCTGGCTCAGCGGAGCGCGAGTGAATTGAAGCGGGCACAACAGGAGCAGCAGCAGCAAATGCCGCCTGATGATGAAGGTGATGGCGAGATGCCGGAGTAATCGGATCGCGGATTCGTCCTTTTGATGTGAACGTGCGGGAGTATAATTTCGTCTTCTTCGCGGAGGCCGGAAGGCATGTGCGGACGAGGCGGAAGAACCGGTGATTGTTGCGAGCTGCGCCCCGACACGGCGCGGGGATTTACGCTGGTTGAAGTGCTGGTGGTGATGGGGATTGTGGCGCTGTTGGTGGCGCTGCTCTCGCCTGCGATCAGCAAGGTGCGTGCGGAGGGACGCTCGACGCAGTGCATGAGTAATCTGCGGCAGATTTATCAGGCAGTGATGGTGTATCGAAACGGTGCCGATCAGTTGCTGCCCTATGCTGCCCCGCTGCCCGCAGAGACGCCGACAGGTTTGGTGGGCGGACTGCCCGATGCGCTGCAGAAGATCATTGACAAGAAAAGCGAGGTGTGGTGGTGTCCGGAGGATTTTGACAATCAGGAGAATGTGGGGTTGAGTTTTGTGTATGCGGCGGGCGGGTTCATTCTGCTGGAGCCGCCGGATGTGAATCAGAATGCGTGGGAGAACGCGAAGCGCGTGATGCGCCTGGTGACGCAACGATTTGAAGGCGGGTATCTGCGAAAGTTTCCGCTGGTGGCGGACAGTGAAGACCGGCATGAGCGGAGTGGTGCTGTGCCGAGAAATGGTGTCTTTCTGGATGGGACGACACGGCCTTTGAAAAAAGAAGATGGGATCATTGATGACAGTTGAGGAAATGCGTGAAAGCCAACCAGCCGAACAAGGCAGAAGCCATGAGCAGATGGATGAATGACATTGTGAAGAGCAGAGGTGTGCGCAACGCAGGCGTCGTTGTTGCGCTGCTTGTGGTGGGCGTGGTGGTGTGGCGAGTGATGGCGGGCGGCGCGCGGAAGCCGCCCAGCATCTTTGACAGTCCGGTTGAGAACGTGGCGAGTTTTCTGGGTGACGCAGGGTTCAAGGCTCTCAGCATCGATGAGCGAATGGCGTACTTGAAGGGACTGGTGGAACGATTCGGATCAATGAGCCAGAGCGATTCCGTTGCAGCGTCGGCGTTCTTTGCTGGACTGACAGGCGATGCGGCGGAAGCGGTGATGAACAACATGCGCGATCTGGGAAAGGACATTCTGGTTGATGGTGCGGACGGATACCTGAAATGCACCGATGACGCGGAGCGCGAGGCAT
>DASZQE010000116.1:0-5630 GCA_035550175.1 Phycisphaerales bacterium
TACAACGCATTGCAGTACGGCATCATCACGTGATTGAATTTTCCCTTCTTGTTCAACTCCATCAGAAGCCACGCAATCGTCGCAGCTGGGTTCTTCTTCGCATCGCTCTGGCTGCACCGAGCATCCATTTCCGCCGCACCATCCAGCAGTTGATCGATGTTCACTCCGCACATCGCCGCGCTGAACAAGCCCACCGGCGAAAGCACGCTGAATCGCCCGCCCACGCCCTCCGGCACCGGCAGCGTCACGAATCCTTCCTTATCGCAGATCTGCCTCATCGTTCCCTTCTCCGGGTCCGTGATCGCCACGATCTGCTTCGAATACTTCTTCCCGATCACCTTCCGCAGCATGCCGCGGATCATCATGAACTGCGCCGCAGTCTCTGCGGTCTCCCCGCTCTTGCTGATCACATTGAAAATCGTCTTCTTCAGCCCCTTGTCCGTTCTGCGAACCTCCTCCAGCGTCTGCTCCACCAGATTCGGGTCAACATTGTCCAGCACGAACAATCTCGGTCCCTTTCGCTTCTTCGTCGGCATCAGGTTGTACGTCGCCGGATTCAGTGAACTCTGCAGCGCAATGTTCCCCAGCGCGCTCCCTCCGATTCCCAGCACGACAAGATTCTCGGCGCCCGCACGCAGCTTCTTTGCCAGTTTCTTCACCGGCCCGACGTGCGCCTTTCGCATCGGGTCAAACGGCAACCCGCGCCATCGTTCCCATCCTGTGCCGCGCGTGCTTTCCAGCTTGCGCGTCAACTCCGCAAGCTCCTCATGCGCGCGTGTGTACGCATCGCTGCTCAAACCATGCGAGCCGACCCGATCGCTGAAACAATTTGCGAAATCAACTGTGAGCTTGTCCATCCGCGCAGCATACCGCTCCCGCGTTCAGACGTGCTTCCGCACTCGCGCATGTTTTCGCCAGGCACGTGAATTGAACATGACTATCATGTCTATAACCCGCTGTCCGTGATGAATTTACGGCCGAACAACAATCGCAGGCAATGCGGTCCGCCTTCCGCGCCCTGAGCACATGTGTTTACTTCAGCGCTTGTTCCAGATCCGCCATCAGATCCTCGCAGTCCTCAATCCCAACGCTCAGCCGCACCAGCGAATCACTGATCCCCAGCTTCTTCCTGTTCTCAGGCGGCACGCTCGCGTGCGTCATGATCGCCGGATGTTCAATCAAGCTCTCCACCCCGCCCAGTGACTCTGCCAGAGAAAAGATCTCCACGCGCTCCAGAAATCTCCGTGATTCCCTGATTCCGCCCTTCAGGTAAATCGTGATCATCCCGCCGAACGCCGGCTTGCCATTCAGCATCATCTGCTTCTTCGCCAGCGCATGTTGCGGATGGCTCTTCAATCCCGGGTACGTCACGCGCTCAACTTTCTTGTGCCGCTCCAGCCACGTCGCAATCTTCATCGCGCTCTCGCAGTGTCGCGCCATCCGAATCGCCAGGGTCTTCATCCCGCGCAAAGCAAGATACGAATCAAACGGACCCAGCACACTTCCGATTGCGTTCTGCATGAACCGCAACTTCTCCGCAATCGCCTTCTTGTTCGTCACCAGCACTCCGCACACCACGTCGCTGTGCCCGCCCAGGTATTTCGTCCCCGAGTGATGCACCATGTCAAACCCCATCTCCAGCGGCCTTTGCAGCATCGGCGTCGCAAACGTGTTATCGCACACCGTGATGATCCCCTTCCCCTTCGCCAGCGCCGCCACCGCCCGCAGATCCGTCACCTTCAACGTCGGGTTCGTCGGTGTCTCCACCCAAATCAATTTTGTCCTCGGCGTGATCGCGGCCTTCACCTTCCGAATGTCCGTCATGTCCACGTACGAAACCTTCAGCCCCATCGATCGTTCCCGCACCCGCGTCATCAGCCGATAGCTCCCGCCATACAGATCATCCATCGCGATCACGTGGTCCCCGCTGTCCAGCAGCTCCAGCGCCGTTCCCATCGCCGCCAAGCCCGATGAAAACGCAAACCCTCCGCACGTCACGTCCTGCGCTTCGCTCAGCCCGCTCCCCTCCAGCGTGGCGATGCACCGCTCCATCGCATACCGCGTCGGGTTGTGGCTCCGCGAATACTCAAACCCCTTGTGCCGACCCGGCGACTCCTGCGCGTACGTCGAACTCACCGAGATCGCCGGCATCACCGCCCCCGTCACCGCGTCCGGCCGCTGCCCGCCATGAATCACCAGACTCCCAAGCTTCATCTTTTTCGTGTTCGCCATCCACGCATCTTAATGTCAACGCTCGCACTTCGCCTTCCGTCCTTCCCGTGCGCGATGGGACGGTTGGAATCCAAACATTTATTCGGTGCCACGACTCGCCCGCGAGTCTTCGAGCGGAGAGTCGTGCTGCTTTGCTTCGTGTGGGACACAGCCATTCACGCACGCACCGAGGTGCGCGAATCCCACCCTTCTTCTCCTGGCTTCTGGATTCTGGCTCCTGAGTTCTTTTCCTACTTCAGCTGCTTCCTCAAATAATTGATCAAGTCAATCTTCGTGATCAGCCCGTAGTAATTCTCCGCATCCGCCACGATCGCCACCCGGTCTGCTCTGAAAATCGGCATCAGGTCATTTTCGCTCGCCGTTGGCTTGATCGTCTCCAGCCTGCTCGTCATGAAATCCTTCACCGGCCGCTTCAAATCCGATTCATTGTGCGTCAACGCCAGCAGCATGTCTGATTCATCAATGATTCCCACCACCTTGTCATGCTCGTCCAGCACCGCCATCTGGCTCACGTTGTACAGCCGCATCATCTTCACCGCCTGCGAAAGCGGCGTCGTAGGCTTCAGCGTGTAATCCTCCCGCTCCATGTGTCGCCGTGAAATCAGGTCCCGGACATCGCCATAGGTCGGCCGGTCGATGAACCCGTTGTCGATCATCCAGAAATCATTGAACATCTTGCTCAAATATTTCGCGCCGTTGTCGCAGATCAGGCTCACCACGCGCTTCGGCGTTTTCTGCTCCCGGCAATACCGCAGCGCCGCCGCCAGCAGCGTCCCCACGCTGCTTCCCGCCAGCACGCCTTCCTTCTTCAAGAGTTCTCGCGCCGTGTGAAATGCCTCCCCGTCGCTGATCCAGTACGCCTTGTCCACGATGTCGATGTCAATGATCGAAGGCACAAAATCCTCCCCGATCCCCTCCACCAGCCACGATCCCGCCGTCACCTGCTTCCCCTCATTCACCAGCGGCGCAAGAATCGACCCTTCCGGGTCAGCCAGCACCAGTTCAATCTTCGGATTCTTCTCCTTGAAGTATTTCCCTGCGCCCGCCATCGTCCCGCCGCTGCCCACTCCCGCCACAAACGCATCCATCTTCCCGCCCATCTGTTCCCAGATCTCAGGCCCTGTCGTCTCGTAGTGCGCCCGCGCGTTCGCCGCGTTCCCGAACTGGTTCACGTAGAAACTGTTCGGCGTCTCCTTCGCCACGCGCTCCGCCACGTCCTGATAGTACTCCGGGTGTCCTTTCTGCACGTCGCTCCGCGTCAGCCGCACTTCAGCGCCCATCGCCCGCAGGTGCGAAATCTTCTCCTCGCTCATCTTGTCCGGCATCACCACGATCAGTTTGTACCCCTTCTGGCTCGCCACCAGCGCCAGCGCAATCCCGGTGTTCCCCGCCGTCGCCTCTACGATCGTTCCGCCCTTCTTCAGTGTTCCGTCCTTCTCCGCCTGGTCGATCATGCTCACGGCAATCCGATCCTTGATCGAATTCCCCGGATTCATCGATTCCATCTTCACCCACAGCTCACACGGCCCCGTGTCCATGTTGTGGATGCGCAGCATCGGTGTCCTGCCGATCATCTCCAGCACGTTCTCAAAAACCGCTCCCCCCGCTGTCTGCTTCCCGTGCCCGCCGGTTCGCTTCGCCTGCTCCGTCATCGTGCTCATGCCTGTTCGCTCCTCATCATCCGCTTCCTGCGGTTCGCTCGCCTCATCCTACGTTCCTCTCATCAGCCATGCGAACTCTCCAAGAGCCGGACTTGCGCACAGCTCTCGCACATATCCCTAGTCCAACGTCAAAAAAGAAAAAGCCGCGCCTTTCGGCACGGCCTTCAAATTTCAAATTCAATCAGCAAACCGCTGATCGTGTCAGAGAGAAATCAATGCACGCCCGACACAACGTCGCGCCCACGGATCCCGTCGATCGTCAGGATGTGGAAGCTCGTATTTGACCAGTCAAATCCTTGAGCCGAGTAATATCCGCCGCCCCCGTATTCCTCATATGAACTGCCGGGATACACATCGATGCTCCACAATCCATGATGCGCATCGCCGGTCTGCGTGACCACGCGCTTTGAAGAATCCATCGCGCCTTGGACGCCCAAGGTTCCAGTGTGCATATCCATGAACAGTGTCACGGGGTTTGAAAGGATGCTCTGGTTGAAGTAGTACGGCTCGCATCCGTTGTACGTGCCCTGACCGGCCCCGAAGTGGTCGTTGCACTCGAACCGGCGATTCTGCAGCCAGTGGTGTTCGCACACCCATGTCTTCAGATCCGGGTACTGAACTTGTCCCAGTGTCGGAGCCTTGAAGCCGCCGTCCATTGCGTACGGATCGGTGAAATACACGTCCTGTGCGCCGGCCTTTGAGAACACCGCCGGGTTGAACATCGCCGCGGGTGACAGGCAATAGCTCGAATAGAACACGCTTTCCGTATCAAAACCCGGGAATGATGACGGATAGTCAAAGTCTTCCTCGGCAGCCGCGATCACTGCCGAATCCTTCGGTGCGTAGTACACCGGATCATAGAACTTGCCATTCATGTAATCGGCGAGAATCATCGCGTTGGGCAGACGGAACACACCGAATCGTGTTTCAAAATTGAACGGGACATTGGTTTCCTCAGGCGGCACGTAGTACCACAGAACGCCGTCATCAATGCCCAGCCACATCTTCGGGTGTTCTGAACCCGTCTGCGTCGCATAGTTCGCAAACGCTTCCGCGCCGGAATTTCCGTACGCACCCAGATTGTCCACCACGAACGTCACATGCTTGTCGTTGTACTCCGATGAGTACGTCGAAAGCGTCGTGCCGACCTGGCGGATATTGGAAACTGATTGTGTCTGCATCGCACCTTGACGGGCTTTGCCGATTGCTGGCAGCAGAATGCCGACCAGCAACGCAATGATCGAGACCACCACGAGCAATTCGATAATGGTGAATCCTTTAGACGGATACCGTTTCATATCCATCTCCTTTCAGCGGTCGCTTTGCGCGCCGCGTTACGCGAGTCCATTGACCAGTTGGGCAGCCGTTTCGTCATCAACGTGACAAACCGGTTCAACTTCGCAGTTTCTGGCACGATTGGCCTTTGTCTCGCTCGCACTGCGGATCCCAAGAAATGACGGCCGGAGATCCGCGAACATCATGAAGCCTGCCCAATATCAGAGCTTCATGCCGGTCGCTCACCAAATACTACTGCATCCACAGCTTCAATCAATATCAACTCATGGATTTCCACGATTGGCTTGTGACCCAAACGAAATGCAAAAACGCTGTTCTTGCCCCCAATATGCAGGATGCCTCGCAAACTTGGGTAAAAAAAAAGAGGCTGACAGCGCACGGTTGCTGCCAGCCCCCTGCGAGAAGTTGCTCTTCTACTGCCACCCTCAATTCCTCTTGCTC
>DASZQE010000117.1:0-6495 GCA_035550175.1 Phycisphaerales bacterium
CTTTCTTCAATCATTCCCCACGCTCTTGTGACGCAGCACATCATCTACAAGCAGGCCGACATTCTTCCCGGCCCCTGGCATTGTGCGGAAAACGATGCCCTCGGCCGCGCCAATCTCGAAAGACTTCACATTGACCCGGCAGCTCAAGGTGGAATTGCGGGTTCAACAGGCACATGCCTGTTCTCCGCCGACATCGCCATCGAAGTGGACAACGAGTACTACCAGCTTGATGGTTCCGACCCCAACCAGACCATGGATGACATCGAAACCATTCTCAACGATGTCAATTTCATCTACGAGCAGGATTGCGGCATCACGCACTCTCTGGTTGAAGTCTACATTCGCACATCTGAGCCTGATCCTTACACCGCCACCGATCCCGGCGCACTGCTCGACCAGTTCCAGAATGAATGGAACGCCAACTTCACCGATCTCAACCGCGACATCGCCCACCTCTTCACCGGCAAGGAAATCGACGGCAATGTCATCGGCATCGCGTACCTCCCCGGCGTATGCACCGACACCAACGCCTACGGGCTCTCACAATCCAAGTTCACCGACAACCTCGGCTATCGAGTGGCACTCACCGCTCACGAACTCGGCCACAACTGGGGCGCTCCGCACTGCGACGCCATCTCGGATTGCACCATCATGTGCTCAGCTGTCGCCTCCTGCAATCCAGATATCTCACACTTTGAATCCTCTTCGCAGGGCTTTATCACCGCCTACCGCAACTCCGTGCATTGCCTTGATGTCCCGGACCAGGTTCCCTTCGGCAATCATCAATTCGTGCCTGCCGATGGTCTCGCAGGCGACCGCTTCGGCGTCAGCGTCTGCATGTATGCCAATTCGATCATCATCGGTTCCTATCTGAACGATGCCGCAGGTTCCAACGCTGGAACCGCATACATCTACACCTACACCGGCTCAACATGGGTGCTCGAATCGAGACTCACGCCTGACGACATCGCCAACTCCGACTTCTTCGGCACATCCGTCTCCATGTATGGCGACGTCGCCATTGTCGGCTCGCCCGGAGATGACGACAACGGCCGAAACTCCGGTTCCGCATTCGTTTTCCGGCGCAGCGGCAACACCTGGCATCAGGAAGCCAAGCTTCTTCCTGACGATGGCGCCGGCAGCGATTCCTTCGGCTACTCCGTCTCCATCTGCAAGTCATCCAAGGATGTCGCCATCGTCGGTTCGTATCTCGATAACGACACAGGCTCGGACTCCGGCTCCGCCTACATCTTCCGCAAGTTCGCAGGTCAGTGGGAACAAGTCCAGAAACTCGTCCCGGATGATCCGCAATCACAGTCTCGTTTCGGGTACTCAGTCTCAATCACCACTGCGGCAGGCACTGAGCGAGCCATCATCGGCGAGTATCTCGCCGACATCGATGACGGAAAAGGCGGCACCATCAATGACGCCGGCGCTGCGTATGTGTTCCGTAGGCTCGGCACCTCCTGGATTCAGGATGCCAAGCTCACCGCCTCCGACCCGGCTCCCAATGATCAGTTCGGCTCGTCGGTCTCCATCTGCAACACCGGCCCGCAACAAGGGCTTATTGCCATCGTCGGTGCGTGGTTCGCTGATGATGCACTCGTTGATCCCGTGATTCCCAACTGCGGTGCGGCGTATGTGTTCCGCCGTCCATTCAACTCATGGCAGCAGCAGGCCAAGCTCATGGCCTCGGATCGCGCCGCTGAAGACCGCTTCGGCGTGGCGGTCGGAATCACCTCAACCGATGAATCGCAATTCGCGATCGTCGGCGCATATCTCGTCGATGGCGGCGGACACAACAACATCGGCGCTGCATACAACTTCCATGCCGACCGCAGCACGTGGATTGAAGACGGCAGCATTCACGGTCCCGGTGCGGACACCAACGACCAATTCGGATTCGCGGTCTCCATCTACGGAGACTCGTCCGCAGTCGGCGCGTGGGCCGACGACATTCCCGGCCCTGATACGACAACCATCACCGACATCGGAACCGTTGATGTGTATTCCTCGCTCGTCGGCACGGACTGCAACATGAACGGCAAGCCCGATGCCTGCGAAATCGCCGCCGGCACCAGCTTGGATGAAAACAACAACGGCATTCCCGATGAATGCGAAGGCACGCCTTGCCCCGCAGACATCAACTCGCCGCCCGATGGTCACGTCAACATCGATGACCTCACCGTGATCATTCTCAACTGGGGCACGCACAACGAACCCGCTGACATCACCAACGACGGCATCGTGAACATCGATGATCTCACCGCTGTGATCCTCGCGTGGGGGAATTGTCCGTAAGGTGAATGAAGAGGATTCAAACTGGAGCCTCTGCGAGATCCTCTGAACGTCCATCCGGCTAGACCGGACGAGTGCGAACACCACGATGGCCTCGAACACAATTGGGTGATGACTGATCAGTGACCTGAATCGCGGGCAAATGGAAGCGCGTACGGACACTGGAGATGAACTGATGCCCGCATTCAAGGGCGGAGACGAGGTGTCCAGCGCGGAAGTTTTTGATGCCGAGGTTGTGGATTTCGTGCAGGCATTTCAGACCGCAGGTTCTGCAGGAAGTCGTAAGAGACATGCAGGGGGATTGTTGTGCAGCGAGTTCGACAGCATGAGCCCAATCGACGCCGTCTTCAACCCATTGCCAGTCGAGTTTTCTGGTTGCGCTGTGCGGCGGGAGTTGATGTGCAGGGCTTCGGAGAAAGACGAACCGAGCGATGCGATTGATCCAGAGTGTGGTGGTCATGGGATGACCGTAGCACATGGATGAGGCGCAAGTTAGTGAAAATGTACTTATTTCATTGCTCATGAAATCGCGTTCATGAAAGGCTGTCGGCTGCCGGCCTGATCCGGGGCGGCACGAGCGAACAGCGGGTTAGAATTTCAGCATGGCTGAAGAACGATACCGCTTTGCGGTGTATCAGCGAGAGTTGAAGAAGAGAGAGCGGATCGTGCGTTGCACAAAGTGCGGCGCGGTGATTCCGGCGTGGGCGACGACGTGCCCGGAGTGTGGAATTCACTTCGCAGGCGAGGCGAGAGATTTTGACAGCGTCGCAAGAAAAGCGAGATCGCGGAGGCGAAAGAACCTGTTCATCACGATCATCGGACTGCTCGTGATTGCAGTGATGATACTGGTCATCGTCTTGTAGCTGGAAGACAGAATGAGCCTTGTTGAGGTGGCGCTGATGCGCCACTGAGGGCTAAGGAAGGGAACTGAGCGAATGAATGGCTGGGAAGCGGCGGTCCGCGTTGCTGAATTGTGAAGCCTTGCGCGGCATGTGTGAACCCTCCAGAAGCAAACTGCGTGTGCATCCCATGCGTCGGCAGGTTGAAGAGGGAAGATCAGCGAAATCTCACGGTATGGGTGTCGGTGAAAAAGGGGACGGAGAAAACAGTGATCTACATGCGGAGAAGTTGGGCGGTGCGGAGCCTGCGAAGAAAGTCACAGAAAGTGTATAACCTGATCGTTGCCTTAGAAAACTCGTTTAGCGATAGAACTCGCAGCATTCAACCCGGCTCGTGAATCGCTGCTGCTTTTAGGCAATGCAAAAGTGTAGCGATCGTCCCCTTGGTAACACAGCTTCCAATGCCGGCCATCACTTGTTAGCAAGAATCCCATTCGTTCAAAATCACTCTTCAATTTTGAATCCATCGAACGATATCCCCTAAGCATATTTTTTAATTGCTCACGGAATGCATCGGCATCGCTTACAACATCATTTGCATCAACAATAGATTTAAGGACATCTCGCCTTCTACTATCGGCAGGATTCATTGGTATCGCAGCCTTTAGCGCATCACAGATTATTGACAACATCTCATTTGCATAGAATTCCTGTTCATTTCCTGTTTGAATCAACAATCCAGAACCTAGCGGGTTTCTGGCCTCGTATTTTCTACGTTCAGCCTGCAGCCTCTGGATTTCATTTTCAGCACTTGCAATCCTTTGATCCTTGGCAGTAATTTCTCCACTAAAATTAGCAATAAATTGATCAATATCATTTGATCCAGCCCGCTTAAGTTCTTCTAACGCTAACTTTGAGACCATTCCTTGCACGGTAGACCACTCACACCGTTCATCTGTACGACGATTTGTTAACGCAATACGAACTTCTTCGACGATTGCCGTCTGCATTTCATCCGATGTATCGAACTGAGGCCCAACAAAGAATGATCTACGACCAGCCCCGTTTGGCCAGTACACCCCGATTGTGCCTCCATAAACATTCTCCGAATCTACTTCTGACTTCAACCTGATAGAAAAATGTCTATTGGGCTCAACAAGCACGTGAGCCATACCGGAAAGTGATTTTGCAATCTTCTTAACATCTATAAGCTGACGTCCACGAAAATCCGCGCTCACGTAGATAATTGGCAGCCGACATAGCGGACTACTATTAATACATTGTGCAGCCAAGTCAATCTCAATATCGGCAAGGAATCGAGGCGTAGAACCGACCACTAGTCGGCCATCAGCTCCTCCGCCCAATTTAGTTAAGAGAGCGTCGACAAGTATCGGTTTCTTTACGGGAGGCAAACGTAGAGCAGTATTACTTGATTGACATGATACCTGAATCCCAACTAGACAATCTTTTTCCTGACGAGAGAGAATAGCGACAAGCTCCCATTCAAGTCCCTTGGCGTTTTTTGTGTGCCTAACAGCTCTGGCTTCTTCTGCGCCAGATTCAAAACCCATGATTTCCAGGTGATCGTCCAGCTTTTTCAGATCAAATTTTTGTTTTTCTTCAAGATTATTAAGATCTTCTGTCGTAAAGCTGGTATAAGGCGACCCCAATATCCATTCACGGATAGCAACAATAAAATCATTAAATGAAACATTCGATTCGACTGGAAATTCGGTTTTAAAGCAGATCATCAAATACTCCCGAAATTATTTATTGCACTTGGCATCAACTACAAGCATTTCCCTTATGATACATCGTGACAGATCAGAAAACTCTACGATCTGTGATCATAGCCCGGCACGGCGTAGTTGGGGGATTCCTTGGTGATCTGGATATCGTGGGGGTGGGATTCGATGAGGGAGGCGTGGGAGACGCGGACGAAGCGGCCGTGGGCGCGGAGGTCGGCGATGGTGGCGCAGCCGCAGTAGCCCATGGCGGCGCGGAGGCCGCCGTTCATCTGGTAGACGAGTTCGACGAGGGAACCGCGATAGGGGACGCGGCCTTCAACGCCTTCGGGGACGAACTTGCGGGTTTCGGAGACGTTGGCCTGGCTGTAGCGGTCGGCGGAGCCTGCGCCCATGGCGCCGGCGGAACCCATGCCGCGATAAGACTTGTAGCGGCGGCCCTGATGGAGGATGAGTTCGCCGGGGGATTCATCGAGACCGGCGAAGAGCGAGCCGAGCATGACGCAGGAGGCGCCGGCGGCGATGGCCTTGGAGATGTCGCCGGACTGGCGGATGCCGCCGTCGGCGATGACGGGGATATTGGATTTGTCGGCGACCTTGGAGACGTTGAAGATGGCGGTGAGCTGGGGCATGCCGACGCCGGTGACGACGCGGGTGGTGCAGATGGAACCGGGGCCGATGCCGACCTTGAGGGCATCGACGCCGGCCTTGATGAGATCGGTTGCGGCGTCGGCGGTGGCTATGTTTCCGGCGACGACTTCGATGTTGTGCCTCTTCTTGATTTCGCGGACGGTGGCGAGGACGTTTTCAGAGTGGCCGTGCGCGGTGTCAACGATGATGAGGTCGACTTCAGCTTCGAGGAGCATTTCGACGCGTTCGTGCTGGTGCACCCCCACTGCCGCGCCGACACGCAGGCGGCCACGGGCATCGCGGCAGGCGCTGCGATGAGCGCGGAGGTTGTCGATATCGCGCATGGTGATGAGGCCTGCGAGCCCCCCCTCTCTTGCGCCATCTTTGGAACCTGAGCCGTTGCGACCTTCAGGACCATACACCAAGAGGAGTTTTTCGACACGAGCGGACGAGAGGATGCCTTCCGCGCGATCGAGAGTGGTGTCGGGAGGCGCGGTGACGAGATTTTCGCGGGTCATGACGTCGCCGACCTTTGAGTCTGCGCCGTTGACGAATTTCATATCGCGCTTGGTGAGGATTCCGACGACGCGGCCGTGGGAGGAGCCATCGTGGGTGACAGGGAAGCCGGAGACATTCTGCTCGACCATGAGCTGCTTGGCGCGAGCGACGGTGTCGGCAGGCGCGAGCGTGACGGGATCGGTGATGACGCCGTTTTCGCTGCGCTTGACCTTGGCGACTTCGCGGGCCTGGGCTTCAGGTGAGAGATTTTTGTGGATGATGCCGACGCCACCCTCCTGCGCGAGCGCGATGGCGAGCGCGGATTCCGTGACGGTATCCATGGGCGCGGAGAGGAAGGGAACATTCAAGCGGATGGATTTGGTGAGTTGCGCGGAAGTGTCGGCACGGTCGGGCGTGATGTTGCTGTAGCGCGGGATCAGCAGGACGTCGTCGAACGTGATGCCTTCTTCAATGATCTTGTGCTC
>DASZQE010000118.1:0-3404 GCA_035550175.1 Phycisphaerales bacterium
ACGCCCGCATTCATGCCCGTCGGCACGCGCGCATCGGTGAAAGGGTTGCTGCCGGACTTCGTTCGCCAGGCCGGCGCTCAGATCATCCTGAACAACGCCTATCACCTCATGCTTCGGCCGGGCGATGCGCTGATCGCGGAACTTGGCGGAGTCCATGACTTCATGAAATGGAGCGGGCCCGTTCTGACCGATTCCGGCGGATACCAGGCGTTTTCAATGGCGGATTTGAACGCCATTGATGAAGACGGCGTGACGTTCACGTCCATTGTCGATGGCGCAAAAATCCGTTTGACCCCCGAGCGTTCGATCGAGGTTCAGAACAATCTGGGAGCGGACATCATCATGGCGTTCGATGATTGCCCGCCGGCTCGTGAGCAGGAACATTCGGGAACGGATTCGGTCGCCATTCATAACCATCAGGAGCGACTGAGGTCAGCCAATGAGCGAACAGCGCGCTGGCTGGAACGGTGCGTTCGCGCCCATGCTCGTCAGCACGATCAGGCGCTCTTCGGAATCGTGCAGGGAGGCGTGGATTTGTCGCTTCGCTCGGCAAGCGCTCAGCAGATTTGTCAATTTGATCTTCCGGGATTCGCCATCGGCGGAGTGGCAGTGGGGGAGTCGCCGGATGCGATTCACTCGGTCGTTCGGCACACCGCGCCGCTCTTGCCCGAGGAGAAGCCGCGATATCTCATGGGGGTGGGTTACGAGATTGACATTGTCAACGCAGTCCGGGCTGGTGTGGACATGTTCGATTGCGTCCTGCCGACCCGCAATGGCCGCAACGGCAATGTATTCACTCGCACGGGACGGCTGCACCTTCGAAACGCGATCCATCGCCAAAGTCAGGAGCCGATTGAGCCTGGATGCCTCTGCGCGGCGTGCCATGGCGGATACAGCCGAGCGTACTTGCGGCATTTGTTCCAATCCGGCGAGATGTTGGGGCCGATTCTGGCGAGCATTCACAACATCCACCACTTCGAATCGCTCGTACTGGACATCCGCACCGCTATCCGGGATGATGCTTGGCCCCGTTTTTTTGGTTCCTGGCCGGTGCTTGAATCGGCCGGGGCGGACACCCCGCGTGCAGTCGTGCAGACCGAACGGGATGACGACGACGGATTGGACACCTGATGGAATTTGAATTCAACGGCATCGGCTGGCTCGCGCAGGAAACAACCGGGGTTCCGCCGTCTCCCAGTGAAGCGGTCAGCGCGCCTTCCACGGGCAGCACCGCCTCTGGCACTTCCTCCGGATCACTGACGAACCCCTCATCCGGGGCGATGCCCGGTAATTCATCCTTTTTGTACATGATGTTTCTCGCAGTGATCATCATGATTCTGTTCTCTGTTTTTCGGCAGAAGAGCGACAACAAGAAGCGCCAAGCCATGCTGAGCGCCATCAAGAAGCACGATCGCGTTCAGACAGTCGGCGGTGTGCTCGGGTCGGTCGTGGAAGCGAAATCCGACTATGTCGTGCTGAAAGTTGATGAATCGTCAAATACTCGTATCACTTTTGCCCGCTCGGCGATTCAACAGGTGATCAGCCAGTCAGCGGAGCCTGCCACGGCAGATTCAAAAACGGACTAACCGACTCCTCTCGGGACGCATCGCACCTGACACAGTTTCTTGTTTGATCGGAATATCGAAGTGACTCGCAAGCCAGTTCAGAAGCTCATTCTCATTCTCATCGTGCTCGGCCTGTGCGGCTGGCTGATTTATGCCAAGGGCCTTCGCTACGGCAAAGACCTTCAAGGCGGTGTCAGCCTCGTCTACGCGGTGAGCTTCCCTGAAGGCACCTCCTCTTCACAGAAGATGGACACGCTCAATCAGACGATTGAGATTCTCAAGAAGCGTGTGAACCCCAACGGCTTGCTCGATATTTCCATGCAGCCGATGGGAACCGACCGCATTGAGATCGTCATGCCCCTGATGAACGATGAGGGCAAGCGACTGAAGAAGGCCTATGAAGACGCATTGGGCGAACTGGTCAAGCTTGCGGAAATTCCTGAAGACAAGCTCGATGCATCGCTTCGCAATCACACGGCGGTGCAGGATTGGGCTATTCCCGAAGGCAGTGATCGAGCCGCGAAGGTCACTGAATTGCAGAAGACTTACGACGACATACAGACAGCTCAAGCCTCGCTCGATCAAGCCAGGAGCGAGAATGCTGCCGACGACGTGGTGGGACTTCGTGAGCAGGAATTGGCCCGTTTGGAAGTGAAGTACGATCAGGAGCGCGAAGCGGTCCTGCGATTGAGTCTCGAGGAAAATCGGATCACTCGCACCATTTCGCTTTCTAGCACCCATGAGGCGGATGTTGATTCGCAGAGCAACCCGGTGCTTGACGCGAACGGCAAGCCCAAGCTCCGTCCGAGCCAGCGAGAGGCAGCCGTTGCAATTCTCAAGGCCGATTACGGCTACCTTGCCGGTGGGCTCGATAAGGTCATCGCCGCGTATGACGAATACACGTCAAAGCGCAAAGGGCTTGAAGACCCTGAAGATTTGATTCGTCTGCTGCGCGGCGCCGGCGTGTTGGACTTCCACATTGCTGTGGATCCCGCCAAGCCGCAAGGCGTGAATGTTGATGATCTCAAGCAGCAGCTCAAGGAAAAAGGGCCGGATCGAACGGAATCCACTGTTGCCAAATGGTTCCTGATCAACGATCTGAAGCAGTGGTACAAAACGCCTCAGCAGTTGCAGGCTTTGCAGGTTGACCCCGAGGCGTACTTTGCGAAGTTCGGCGATGGGTACGCAGTCACCCAGTACGACGCTCAGTATTACATGCTGCTCTATACCGGACCGACCATGGCGATGACGCATGGCGGCGACAACAGTTGGTCGCTTACATCCGCAGGACAGACCGTGGACCAATACGGCCTGCCCGCAGTTTCGTTCAAGCTGGATGCCGCCGGTTCCGCGCTCATGGGTCGCATGACCGGCGCGCATGTGAATGAAGCGATGGCCATCGTGCTCGATGGTCAGGTGTACAGCGCCCCGAATCTGCAGAGCCGGATTGACGGCAGCGGCATTATTCAGGGCCAGTTCTCCAAGCCCGACTTGGACTATCTCATTCGCGTGCTCGCATCAGGCGCTCTCGAAGCTCGCCTGAGTCCGAATCCGATCTCCGTGTCCACCATCGGTCCCACCATCGGCCAGGAAAACCTGCACAAGGGTCTGTACGCCTGTCTGGTGTCCATCATCGCGGTCGCCGTGTTCATGATGGTCTACTACTTCTTTGCAGGGCTTATCGCCAATGTCGCGGTGCTTGCCAACGCGATCTTCATCTTCGGCGTCATGGCGTTCATGGACGGCACATTCACCCTGCCCGGATTGGCGGGTATTGCCCTCACGATCGGAACGGCCGTCGATGCCAACATCCTGATCTACGAGCGCATCCGCGAAGAA
>DASZQE010000119.1:0-2975 GCA_035550175.1 Phycisphaerales bacterium
AGTGGTGGATGACCCTTCGTTGCTCGCACACGGGGAGGATCCGCAACTCGACAAGGCGATCGAGATGATGAAGGACGCAGTGGCAAAACATCCCTACGCGCCGCCGAAGCGTCCGGCCAGCCCGGATCGCAAGGGAATGGGCGTTCTGGAATCAGACAAATAAACCCGTGAATTGAGAATTGAACGTTGCAACCAAAGACTCGCTGATGTGTGTCAGCGAGTCTTTTTTATTGAGCGGCGATCAGCGAGACAGATTCATTCGCGCGGCTGGGCAGCAGACGCACGAGTCTTGAGCGCAGCGCGGAGAGATTCAAGGAATTCAACTGTGGGAAAAGCGTAGGGACGGAATTTTTCGAGAACGCCATGCTCTTCGCTGAAGAAGAACGCACGGTGCATGCCGAGGCGAGCGGCGGCGGGTGAATCAATGAGGTTGCTGGAGTCCGCTGCGCTCATCTGGAAAAGGACACGCTGCTCGAAATCGCGCAAAGCCTGACGCTCAAGTGCGCGTGTGAGGTTGGAGGGGGTATCGCACCAAACAAGCGTGTGGATGCCGAGCGGCGGACCTTCACGAAGCAGGTCAGCGAACTGTTTCTCCGTCGGCGGCGGCGCATCGGGATCCGAGGGGGCGAAACTGAATTCATCGGCGGCACGAAGCATGCGGTACCGCTGAAGGCTGTAGATGAGAATGTAGACGCTGAGAGGATTGGTTTCGTGAGACTGCTGGCGATCGGCGAGTTCGGTGTGAAGCTCGGTCATCGCAGCGGGCACATCGCGCCAGGCGACGTTGCGAACATCGTGCGGAAGGTGCGACGCAACGCGCTGAAGCTCGCCGGCATAGGGAGAATCCGCAGTTGAACCATCAAGAATGTAGAAGCGAGCATTGGCGGGGTTCTGCTGTGAAGCAAGGCTGACGAGACTTGAAGCGAGCAGCGCGAGGGCGGATTCATCGCGCTGGCCGACGAGGAGCAGATTCGCGCCGGACTGCCGAGAGAAATTGGCGGCTGTAGGCGGCTTGATGGCGATCGCGTCGCCAAGCCAGGCCGACGCAGAGCGTGTTGCGTTCGGCATGGGCCAATCTGAACGAGTGATCATGTCGGCGAGCTGCGGATTGCGAGTGAGATCGGCTGGAATGTTGCCCTCAAAGATGACTGGAGGACCATCCGGCCGGGCGTGCCTGGCATCCGCGAGACGGGATACGCGCGCGAGGTAGGTGTCTCGAGTGGTTTCAGGAAGCCAGACGATCTGGAACGGGCTGTTGCCTTCAATGAGACCTGAGGCATCGTTGTAGATGGCTTCGCCGGGACGCGAAAGCAGGCGAGCGGCGGCGTTGTCATCGCTGAGGATGAGATAGGAATCGGCTTCACTGCATTGAAGCGCGATGCGGACACCCATCTGACCGAGCGTGCTGCGAGCGAGGGAATACGCGCCGCCAAGAGTCTGCGAACCGAGGACCACGTGCATGCCGAACGCTCGACCCTGACGGACGAGACGATCGAGGAGGAGTGCGGAGTCCTGCGCGATCTTGTCATCCTCAGTGAAGAGTTCCTGGAACTCATCGACGATGAGCAAGAGACGCGGAAGCACTTGATCCGGCGCCGCGCGGCGGAAGCCGGCAACATCCTGAACGTTGAGATCTCGATACAACTCTCCACGGCGTTTCAGTTCGGCATCGAGCCTTTGAAGAACGGACAGGCCGAACTCGCGATCAGATTCGATGGCGACAACGCGCGCATGCGGAAGCTGATGGGTGGCGTAGGTCTTGAATTCCACGCCTTTCTTGAAGTCCACAAGGAAGAACTGGACTTCGGCCGGGCTGTACCAGAGCGCGAGGTTGGTCACGAGCGCGTGAAGGAGCGTGGATTTACCGGAGCCGGTCTTGCCTGCAACGAGTGCGTGCTGGCGAGTGCCCTGACCAAGTGAGAGATATTGCAGCTTTGTTGCACCAGCGCGACCGAGCGCGACACGGACTTCCTCGGCGGTGCTCTGAGACCACGTCTCCGTTTCGGGCGGAGCGACAACTCCAAAGGGGACTTCCACGCGAATGGTATTTTTGGCAAGGGCGCCGACCTTGTGGAGCACTCTGGTGAGCAGGTCTTCGGAGGGCGGGGCGTCGATCGACAACGGATAACGCTGGAATTCATCATCCTTCCATACCATCCGGCCATTCTCGAACTTGAGATTGATGGAGGACGATTGCAGATCGGCGAGCTGAATCCCCTGCGGAAGCGGCAGGCGCGTGTCCGCAGCGATGAGAGCATGCACACCGCAACGCGGACCGCTCGCGATGATCGAGGCGAGGCGGCGAGCGGCGTTCTCGCTGAAATTCACAGGGAATCCGGTGACGACGAGAATGCGGTAGGGCTCAGCAATTTCACCGGCATCGTGGTTGTACTCGGCGATGGTGGCGTATTCATTGCGGAGATATTTCTGGATGACGGTTTCCATGTGCTCGGTGAGGTCGAGCAGACGTTGATCGATGTGACGATCCTCCGTCCAGATGCGATCGGTGACGAAACGACCGTCGTAGTCCGCAAGGTGCATGAAGCCGGCAAGGTTCTGGCCGAGACCCACGGGATCAATGAGCGTGAAATGCACCTTGCCGGGCGGCAGTGACGTGAGCAAACGGAACATGACGGTCTGCAACAATGCAACGGATTCTGCGCGGCCCTGATCGGCAGTTTCGATGAAGAGGTGAGCTGCGTCAGGAAACGTGAGCATCGCCGGCAACTGCCACGCTGAGGGAGCAGGCTTGATCAGTGATTCATGCCGAGGCAAGCCTCCGGGGAGCTTTGTGGTATCAACCGAGAACTCGCCAAATGGGATGACCGAATTGAAGGATTGAGGCGGTTGCCAGGCTTCAAAGGCATCATCGGTGAATTGGGGAAACGTCGATGCTATAGCGCTGATGATTTCGGTTGCGCCTTGCTGAAACGTGTTGAGGCCATCGGTCCAGCGTGCTTGAAGAGCGGACCAAT
>DASZQE010000120.1:0-4122 GCA_035550175.1 Phycisphaerales bacterium
AGTCATTGTTTCTCGGAATGTCAAGCTTCCGGTTGATCCGCTCGCTCGTCCTGTGCTGACTGTTCCTGATGCCAATCATGCGGTGATCTCTCTTCTCTCGTTCTTCGAGGTTCCCGAATCCGCCCCTTCCCAAGGCGTTCATCCAAGTGCAATCGTGCATCCCGGCGCATCGTTGGGGATACATGTTGCGATCGGCGCACATGTCTCCGTTGATGATCGCTGCGTCATCGGCGACAACGTGATCCTTCATCCTGGTGTAAGGCTCTACGCCGGCATCCACGTCGGCGCAAACACGATCATCCACGCCAACACGGTCATTCGTGCAGCAGCTCGCATCGGTTCAAGTTGCCTGCTGCATCAGAATGTTTCCATCGGCGCGGATGGCTTCGGGTTCTATCCTGCGCCCGATCGCCGATCGCTGCTCAAGTTTCCCCATGTCGGCACAGTCGTGATTGAAGACGAAGTCGAAATCGGGGCCAACTCGTGCGTTGATCGTGCGAAATTCGGCGAGACCCGCATCGGAGCAGGAACCAAAATCGACAACCTCTGCCAGATCGCCCACAACGTCCGCATCGGCCGTGGGTGTGTCATCGCAGCCAACTGCGGCATCTCCGGGTCGGTCACCATCGGCAATGCTGTGCGCATGGGCGGCGGCGTCGGCGTTGCAGATCATCTCACGATCGGCGATGGCGCTCAGGTGGGAGCCATGTCCGGCGTCATGAACAACATCCCTGCCGGTGAACGCTGGGCCGGCGTGCCCGCGGATGAAGCGTCAAAAGCATTGCGTCAGGTGATTGCCGTCCGTAAACTCATCGAAAAGTCCCCCAAAAAGCCCTCTCCAAGGCCTTGAATCGCCATCGGCTGCGTTCTCCGCCGACTCACCGCGTACCATTGCCCGATTTGCAGCCCATGTCTTCGCCCATGCTCCAAACCGCTCCTTCAACCCCAATTGCTGAAACGAACTCTCTTTCGTTCCAGCACACGATCGCCAAACCCGTGTCGATCTCCGGGAAGGGCCTACTTCTGGGTGAAGATGCCACCGCCACCATCTGCCCCGCTCCAGCCAACCACGGAATCGTGTTCGAGCGGGTGGATTGCAGTCCGCCTGTTCAGATTCCCGCCCACGTCAGCCAGGTCGTCTCCCGCGCGCGACGCACAACCCTACGATCCGGCGAAACCACCATCGAAACAGTCGAGCATTGCCTGTCCGCTCTTGCCGGCACCCGCGTCGATAACGCCCTCATCAGGCTCTCAGGCCCGGAGCTCCCCTGCGGCGATGGCTCCGCAGCACCCTTCGTTGACCCGATTTTGGAAGTCGGCACGATTGCGCAGGATGCACCCCGCCATATTTTTACTGTTGATGAACCGATTCTCGTGGAAGATGGCGAAGCCATGCTCGCCGCCTTCCCCAACCCTAAAGGCCAGACAGGCTTCCAGCTTGTTTTCGATCTGGATTACGGGTCCAACTCCACGCGAATCAAGCGGCAAACCTACTCTTTCGAGTTCCGAAACGGTTCCTACATTGATGAAGTCGCCCGCGCCCGCACCTACAGCCTTGAAGAGGAAGCTAGGGCTTTGTGGAACAGCGGCATGTGCCGCCACCTTTCTCCTCGTGATGTCCTTGTCATCGGCGAGCAGGGTCCCATCGAAAATGCCTACCGTTTCGAGAATGAGCCTGTCCGCCACAAAGTCGTTGATCTGATCGGCGACCTCTACCTCATTGGCGGCGAGATCCATGGTCGATTCGTCGCCCACAAGTCCGGCCACGCGCTCAATCGCCGAATGTGCCTCAAGGTGCTTGAACAGCATCAGGCCCGGCAGCGTCAGTCCGCTGCATTGAACGGCCAAGCCCTCGACATCCGCGCCATTCAACGGATCATGCCCCACCGCTACCCGATGCTGCTGGTTGACCGCGTCGTCGCTGTGGACACTGACCGCAAGGCCATCGGCATCAAGAATGTCACGATCAATGAACCCTTCTTTGAGGGTCATTACCCGAACACGCCGATTATGCCTGGCGTCCTGATCGTCGAAGCCATGGCGCAGCTCGGCGGCCTGTTGATGAGCACGAAGCTTGAGCACACCGGCAAAATCGCTGTGCTGCTCAGCCTCGATCGAGTCAAACTTCGCCGTCCCGTGACTCCGGGCGACCAATTGATTCTCGAGGCTGAGGCGCTTCAGGCCGGCTCCCGTACAGCCACCCTCAAGTGCCAGGCTTTTGTGGGCTCAAAGATTGCTGCCGAGGCGCAGATCCGCTTCATGATGGTTGATGCAGAACAGGCTTGATTCACGATTCGTTGTCCGGATTTTCTGAATGACCCATATCCACCCCACAGCCGTCGTCCATCCAACCGCACAAGTCGCGGATTCCGCCGTCATCGGACCTTACTGCGTCGTCGGCGAAGCGGTGTCAATCGGCGCTCGCTCCATCCTGCACAATCACGTCGTTGTTCAGGGTCTCACAACCATCGGCCAGGATAACGTCATCTATCCTTTTGCCGTCGTCGGCGGTGATCCGCAGGATCGCAAGTTCACCGGTGAAAAAACCCTCTGCGTCATCGGCGACCGCAACAATATCCGTGAGCACGTCACCATCCACCGGGGCACCGCCAACGGTGGGGGCGCCACTCGCATCGGCAACGACAACCTGCTCATGGTCGGCGTTCACGTCGCGCATGACTGCCTCATCGGCAACGATGTCTGCCTCGCCAATCAGGTCATGCTTGCAGGTCACGTCACCGTGGAAGATGGCGCGAACATCGGCGGCGGCGCGGGGGTGCATCACTTCGCCACCGTCGGCTCCTTCTCATTCGTGGGCGGACTGGCCCGCATCACCAAAGATGTCCCACCGTTCGTCATTGTCGAAGGCAACCCCGCCACTCCGCGTGCCGTCAACAAAATCGCGCTCAATCGCCGAAAGTTCGCCCCCGCCGATGTCGATGCTCTCTGCGACGCCTTCAAACGCCTCTACCGCGACAATGGCGCCCCCATGGCCGACAAGATGATCGAACTTCGCACGCAGTACGTTCACAACCGCGTCATCACGCAGCTCTGTGATGCGCTTGCCGCGTCAGCCGCAGGTGTTCACGGCCGCGCCCGCGAAACCCAGCGACAGGACAACAAGCGGGAAATTCCCACCCCCATCGTCTCTCCCACCCAGCAGACGGTCCCCTCCTGATTTCCCTGAGTTCCGATTCTGCTGAGCATTCTCAGGATCTCAACCGCAAAAATGAAAAGCGGCCCGCACTTCGAGCCGCCTTGTTCTTCGTGCCGTTCACACTGATTCAATCATCATCATCGGCCGTCGGCATGTCTTCATCATCATCAAAATCGTCTTCGTCGTCGTCGAATAAATCCTCTTCGTCATCATCTTCATCCAGCAATTCCTCCTCCTCTTCCTCCTCATCATCATCAAAAAAATCCTCATCATCATCTTCCTCTTCTTCCTCTTCTTCCTCAACAGCCTCCTCCTCGCCTTCGGATTCCTCAGTCTCCTCCTCCCCGTCCTCGTTCTCACCTTCTTCCTCGTCTTCATCAACCTCGTCTTCGTCCTCCTCCTCGTAGTCTTCCTCCTCGTCCTCTTCATCCTCCTCATCCACGTCCTCTTCGCCATCATCTGATTTCCGCGCGCCCAGCGTCTCAGTGCGCATCCAGTCCTCCGCGAGGTCTCCCTCGCTCAGATCCCCTCCCACCTGCGACATCAGCGCCGCGATCCCCTGCTCATCATCTACCATCGTCGCGTCCATCAGCCAGTGCTGGCGCATTGCGTGCTTCTCCTGTGACAAAACAGCCGGCGAATCCGGCAGCGCGGTATTGGACAGAATCTCGCTCGCTTGTCAACCACTTCCGGCGAACTTTTTTTGACCATTCTTTTTGATCATTTTTCCATCATTCCGTCTTCACCTGCCGTCTTATTCTTCGTTCTCCACAATTCCCTATCATGTCATCACATTTCACTCCCGTACGCCTATGCCGCTCTCATCTATCCCGGAAATTCTCGACGACCTTCGCGCTGGAAAAATCGTCATTCTTGTTGATGATGAAGACCGCGAAAACGAAGGCGACTTCATCTGTGCCGCCGAGAAAATTTCCCCTGACATCATCAACTTCATGACGCGCATC
>DASZQE010000121.1:0-2792 GCA_035550175.1 Phycisphaerales bacterium
GCCATGAGCGCGCCGGGATGACCGGGGAGATGGACGGGTTCGAATTCGCGGAGGGCGGGCATTTCGAAACGGTTTTCGGCCCCGAGCGTTCCCTTGCCGTGATCGGTTCCGCCGAGCCAGAGACGGACGGGTGAGGAATCTTCGGGAATGATGCCAGCGATATCCTGGCGACCATCGCCGTTGAAGTCATCGATGGAAAATGCAATCAAGTTTGAGCCGGCATCAAGCGTGGTGGGTTGGCCGAGGTTGTCGCCATCCATCGGCCAGATGTTGATTTCGCCCTTGACGAGGCTGATGAGCTCAGGCTTGGAATCGCCGAGCACATCGGCGATGGCGAACGCGGAGCGCGTGGCGGCGAGGTCTTTGACCGTGTGCTTGTGGGTGACGGTGAACGTGCCGGTAGAGGATTGGCGGAGGAAGACGATCTCGGGGGGCATGCCGGCGTAGATGATGTCCTTGAGGCCATCGCCATCGAAATCGTAGACAATGAGCGCCGAGACGCGGTTGGCGACGGAGATGTTGTCGCGGCGATAGCGCCAGTGCTCGGGGAATTCATTGACGCGAAGTGTGCCGGTGGGTTCATCGTCGGGAGTGGCGTTTTTCTTCTGGTAATGGATTTCGATGCGACTGGCGAAATTGTTGACGACGACGATGTCGTTGAGGCCATCGTTATTCATGTCGGCGACGACGGCGGGGCCGGCGTTATCACCGATTTTGACGATTTCGAGGTCGCCGAAGCCGAAGTGATCGGCGAGATCATTGGTCTGGGCGTGCGCAGAAGCTGCGGTGAGCAGGACGGAAAGAATTGAAGAAGAAAGGGTCAAATTGGGGCGATTGAGCGCGAGGTGCATGAATGATGATCTCCAAAATCGCAGAAATGCCAGGGATTCGCCGATCTGAACCCATCCTATACTGAACGACACCCTTTTATAGTTCTGATTGTCGAGGCAAATATGCAAATACGAAACACTGTGGGGTATTTCCTGGCGGCATTGGTCACTGCGTCATCGGCGGCGGACACGGTGAAGCTGAAAAGCGGCGCATCCATCGTCGGCGAGGTGATCAAGCGAACTGAAAAAGCGGTGTGGGTGGACATCGGGCCGGAGATCCTGCAACTGGGGGTGGATGACGTGGTTGACGTGGAAATCACGAAGGATGACCAGCCGGTCCAGACGAAAACGGAATCTTTGTTCCGGACAGCGGAAAATCTTCCTGAGCTGAGTCCCAAAGAACAGGCACGGCGCATCGGCGCGGCGGTGATCAAGGTTTCGACGCCGAACGGACTGGGTTCGGGCGTGATGATCAACGAAGACGGATACGCGATCACGAATGCGCACGTGATTCAGGGAGAAACGAACATTCGCGCGACGGTGTGGCTGCCGCAGGATGACGGGACGCTTAAACGACTGACGATCGAGGACGTGGAGATCATTGCAGTGAACAATCACATTGACTTGGCGCTGCTGAAGATCAATCACCCGGACAAGGGCAAGTTCCCGTTCGCACCGATTCAGAAAGACGAGAAGCTGGAGATCGGGCAGACGGTGTTCGCGATCGGAAATCCGCTGGGGCTGGAGCGCACGCTGAGCCAAGGCGTGGTTTCGACGACGCAGCGAAGTTTTGACGGGCTGACGTACATTCAGACGGATGCGGCGATCAATCCGGGAAATTCGGGCGGGCCGTTGTTCAACACGCTGGGCGAGGTGATCGGGATCACGAACATGGGGATTCGCGGAGGGGAGTCGCTGGGGTTTGCGATTCCGTCGAGGTATGTGAAGGATTTCATCCGGAACCGGGAGGCGTTTGAGTTCGACAAGAACAACCCGAATTCCGGCTACAACTATCAAAAGGCACCGCCGCGCAAGAATTTCGAGCCTGCACCGCAGTTGGAGGACGGCACGGGAAACGCGCCGTAAGGCAGAATGGATCGCGTTGAGCTTGTGTCGAAGTTCGTCGGTATGATCGCCGACCGCATTTTGGCGAAACACCCATTGTTCGAAAAAGGAAAACAGTTGTGATTCGAAGACTACTCAGCGTTCTGACCATCAGCAGTGTGACCGCGGCCGGATTCGCGCAGCACTCAATCGATCAACTTGCTCCGGACAACTCGATCGCGGTTCTGTCGGTGAAGAGCGTCTCCAAGATGCAGGACCGGCTGAAGAACACAGGGTTGTGGGCGTTGTGGGAGTCCGATCAGACAAAGGACATGCTCAAGCAGTACATGAAAAAGATGAACATGACTGAAGAGGACATGGAGAAGCATCTGACAGAGACGCTGAATGAGCTTGGGCTGGAAAAGGATGATGTGGTGTACCCGACGGGGCACATCGGCATTTCGTTCTCGCCACACGTGGGAGACGATGCTGACGATTCGCCGGCCATGCTGGACATGCTGATGGTGGCGGACTTCGGCGAGAATGCGGAAAAAGCTGACAAGATGTTCCAGGCTCTGGTGGAGAAGGGCGAGAAGGAAAAGCTGTTCACCATGGAGGACAAGGACGCTGCGGGCCGCAAGATTCACACATTGGAGATCATTGAGCCGGCAGAGGATGAGCAGGCCAAGCCGAAGGAGAACAACGGAGGTGATGAGGAAGAGGAGTGGGAGGGCGATGAGGATTGGGACAGCCCGAAGGAACCGAAGTTCCCGTACAAGAACATCAATTACGTGCGTGAAGGGTCGATGTATCTGATTTCGTCGGATATGGAGCTGCTGGCGGGCGCGCTGGACTCGATCGACGGCAAGCCGCACAAGTCGATGATGGATTCGGCGGGGTATCAGCGACTGTCTTCGA
>DASZQE010000122.1:0-4325 GCA_035550175.1 Phycisphaerales bacterium
CAGGCTGGCCTGACCGTGCCGCCGATTCCGGTTGAAGTGAAATCACTCATGTTCTGCCAGGATGAAAATCGCTGGGCCGTTCAGGTTCACTTGTCAGGCAAAGCTATGGATTTCGGCGACCGCCTCACTATCTCTTGCTCCCAGATCCGCCTGATCGGCACAGCCAAAGGCGTCAGTGAAGCGCCCGTCGAATTCCCCGATGCGTGGGCAACGTCGCAGGGACACTTTGAATTTGATGACATCACCAACTTCATCACCAGTGTTCCCGGTCAGCAGCAGGCCGATGTCACCATCGAATTCCCCGCAACGTCCGTGAAAAGCAATGCTCGCTTCATTCAGATCAAGGGCACGCGATTCAAGCTTCCGCCGGTGCAGCAGAGCTGCGACTTCGGTGTGGGTGAGAGTTCCGGCGTTGACGTTGCAAATCTCGATGATTCACAGGCCCGCGAAATCAGCAACGATGACATCCGCATCACAAACCGTCTGCCCGTGCAAATGAGCAAGAATCAATTGCCCAGTGGATTGACGGAACAGGGTGGCTTCCTTGTGGAAGGCTCCGCCGAGGTGGACAAATCAAACAACGGCATGATTTCCCGCCAACTGAAAGTTGAAGGTATTTCTGAACCGGCGGGAACTCGAGTGATTCAAGTGAATGTCAGTCGCCACTCAACTGCAGATATCTTCTCTCGCATTCGACAGGCAGTGCCCGAAAACGCCCAGATTCAGCTCGTGGACAACGCCGGCAACACGTATCTGCCCGTCGGATACGTCTATGAGAACTCCAACAAGATCATGATCGATCTCCGGCCGGGCACGTACATCCGCACGTATGACGATCTCCCCACTCCTCCAAGCGCCGGTAATCAGACGCTGAATCTCGTGTTCCGAGTGACCGAAGGCGTCACTATCGTTGCGCTGAAGGTCGGCGACAAGGTTGCTGGAACATGCAACGTCGAAGTAACAGCCAAGAAGAAGTAATTCAAGCCATGTCCTTCACGAGGGCGACTTGACCTTTTCCGGAGTTTCAGTGCCCCTCGCCGTTTTCACGCTCGGCTTGAAAATAAAGAATGCGGCAAGAATGATCAATCCGAATCCCACCGCATGATTCCACGCAAGCTTCTCTTTCAGATACACAACTGAAAACACTGAGAACACGCTCAGCGTGATGATTTCCTGAATGGTCTTCAATTGTGCGGCAGAGAACGGACCGCCGAAATCCACGTGCCCGATGCGGTTTGCCGGCACCTGAAAGCAATATTCAAAGAATGCGATGCCCCACGAAACGACGATGACCGTCAGCATCGCTGAGGTCTTGAACTTGAGATGTCCGTACCACGCAAACGTCATGAAGACATTGGACGCAATGAGCAGGAGAATGGTGAGCATGGGAATGGGAACTCGGAATTTCATGGATGAAGTTGATGAATGATTCCGACGCCAGAATCTTCGGAGATGAACGCCACGCCGCCGCCGGCAAGATGAACTGGAATCAGGAATGTGATGGCTGAGGGAGACTCGATTTCAGCGACGAGACGCAGTTCCGCCTGGGCTGTGCTCTCACGTTTCGGTGCGACACGAAGAACAGACACTCCGCGAGAATGGCCGACAAGGAATTCCCCATTGACTGCCACGACGGTGTTCAGTGTCGCCCCGCCCGGATGAGCCCAACGAATCGCCTCAAACACAGGCGATGTGATTTCCATCGCTCTGTGATCGTCGCCAATGGTGGCGGCCGCATGAACCGTCGAAGCCCGTTGCGCTGCCCCGGGGAGCTGTTTGGCATCTGCTGAAAGGAAGTCAATCGTCGAGTCAGCAAGTGACCAGCGAAATGTTCCGGAGCTTGTTGACAGCAGGATTGATCGTTCCTCGGCAAGTGCGCCGGATACATGTGAGAGTTCCCGATGCAGTGCGACGGCCTTGTCAAAGGTCAACGGCCCATCGAGTGCGGATTGCGGAAAAATCGCACGTCCGAATGCCCCCACCACCGCGAGCCCTTTGTCGAGCGTTCCGTCATCGGACAACGGCCCCGCGTCGATCGCATTCTTGATTTCATGGCTGTTCAAAAGCTCAAGATGATCGATTTTGAATTCGAGTTGGTGGACCCCATCTGATGTCGTCAACCACGCCGTGCCCGACGAAGAAGCGTGAAACGATCGGTATTCACCCGCCAGTTTCAATGGCGGTGCGATCTCTCGGCAGTCTGCTGACATCAGCCCGATCTCAAAATCCGATTCCGATTGACGGATGAACACCATCGCGGCGCGACGATCGAGTCCCTGCACATCGGGCAACGGCAGAAGTTCCGTAGCCGACCCGCAATACTTGCGGTCTTTGACACGGAACACTCGCCTGCCCAGTGTTGTGACCATTTGATCGTCCGCAAGAATCACTCTGCCGGGCACTTGATCAGGTGTTGGAAAAATATTGGACCTATCCGACAACTGAACAATCCCTCCCACGCCTGATGCATAGATTTCGTTGTCCACGACACTCAACGTGCGAGGCAGAATGCCCAATTCTTCCGTGGTTGTGATGGACGATTTCTCGTACGGAAACACATTCACATCAACAGAGACAACCCCTTGATCCTTGAGGACAACGTACAACTGCCCGTGAAAAATGAGCATGTCCGTCGCTATGCCGGACGAGACTGAATCTGAACCAAGCGAAACACCGGCGACAGTATTCGCATCGGACCGGTCCAGCTCAAGCAATGACGATCCGAAGAGTTGGAGCCAATGTGAATCATGGATGAGAAAGCCGTGATGCGTCCCTCCGAAATGATGAACCATCTCAAATGCTTCATCCCCAGCAGGCCTCGCCGTGAGAACAGGCATCAACGGTTTCCGCGCTGATGGGGCACACGCAGAAATCAGCAATGCAAGACACATCACTGCGACCAATCTCATGTCGAAAGGGTACCATTGCCTTCGCAGGCTCGGACTGCCGGATTCTTCGCACAAAAATCAGAACGGAGCGATGGCGCGTGACCACGGATCGCATGAAACAACTCGAAAAGCTGCTGGCTGCGGAGCCCAATGATGTCTTTTGCCTGTACGGCTTGGCGATGGAGCATGCAAAATCAGGTGCCGCAGCGGAAGCGCTTCGCTACTTCGATCAGGTCATCGCTGCAGATCCGGGCTACTGCTACGCCTATTTCCACAAAGCTAAAGTGCTTGAAGCCCAAGGCGAGATCGAGAATGCGGTTTCCACGCTTCGCACCGGACTGTCCCGCGCACAAATGAGGCATGACTCACAGGCAGTCAACGAAATCAGCGCATTTCTTGACGAACTGACCTGAACACCTATCGCGATGAAAAATCCGCAGCATCACATCACGGACATCCGCGCTAAGCCCGACCAGCCGAGCAGACGGAAGATTCTTGTCGGCAAGCGTGTTGTCGCCGAGCTCGGTGAGGATGAAATCGACCGACTTGGACTTCACGAAGGAACTCGCTGGACCGAGATGCTGGCGGAAAAAGTGCAATCCGCCATGCAGCTTGATAAGGCTCAGCGAGAAGCGATGCGCATCATCGCCAAACGACCGCGAACATCCAAAGAAGTCAGTATGGCGCTCATCAGAAAGGGATTCGGCGAAGCCACGGTGGATTCCGCCGTCAGGCGTTTGGTCAAAGACGGCTGGCTCAACGACACGCAATTCGCCCACGCGCTTGCGGATGAAACCACACGACGAAAACCCGCCAGCCGCAGACTTGTCAGCGAGCGACTGAAGAAACGCGGTGTCAAATCCACGGATGTTGATGCTGCAATCCGCGACACCATCGGTTCCAGTTCCGAGTCCGATGAAGCCGTGAAACTCGCCAAATTGCTGATGAAGCGAACAACCGGCTTGGACCTCCGAACCAAGGCACGTCGAATCGCCGGCGGCCTGGCTCGGCGGGGATTTGATGAAGAAACTGTCTTGGATGTCCTTGAGCGATTGAAACTCACCGTCGATGACGCATGACAATCGCGATGTTCGGCGGTTTTTCGTATCATTCATCGTTCATCAACATGGCGGAATCGCCGAAAGATCGATTGGCTCACACAAAACGTATTTCAGGAGTTCGGAATGATGGGCGGCAACGAGTCATGCGGATGTGGCGGAAGCGGATGTTCAGGCGCAGGTGGCAATGCGTCTCAACTGGAAATCTCGCCGCAGGAAACAAAAAAAATGATGGATTCCGGTACCGAGTTCCTGCTGATGGATTGCCGCAAGATTGAAGAATGGGAAGAGAGTCGCATCGAAGGCGCGAAGCTCATTCCAATGGATGAACTCTCGATGCACATTGAGCAGCTTCGAGCATGGGAAGACAAGGACATCG